>JAJFMS010000030.1 GCA_020696885.1 Armatimonadota bacterium
CCCGCAGTGGACGCCCCGGCCACTGGTGCCGAGATGGCAGCCGCATCCCGCTGAGCGGCCAGATTCGATCCATGGTTTGGGCAGTATGCGCAGAGAGCGTCGAACGAGCGGTCGGCTCGTAATGCGTGCTTCGTAATGCGTAAAGTCCATCGAGCGAGGGCAGCTTCCTTACGCATTTCGGATCACGCATTAATCGCTTCCGGGTAGCCCACGCACGCCAGCGGCGCTTGGTTGCCCTGATCGTGAAACGCTCCCCGAGCGGCGTCCGGTGAAGGCGGCCGGGGCGGTGGCGCGGAACAGTGCTTCTACAGCACTCCGGCGCCGGCCTATTAGCCTTCACCACGATGAAACTCGCAGCAGCCTTCCTTGCTTCGCTTGCCCTCGCGGCCACCCTGGCGGCGGCTTCCGCGGCCCCGGTGCCTATGCCTGTAAGGGCGGCGAGACAGCCGCCTACGACCTCCACTGGCAGGCGCTGGCGAAGAAGTGGGACTGCGCGCTCTATGGCCCCTCTTATCGCCAGACCGACCAGCAGAACTGCCGCCTCTGGTGCGATCCGCGCAACGGCTCGGACCAGGCGTTCCTGAAGTCGCTGAAGGAGCTGGGGGCGAAGTCCGGTCATCCGGAGCTGGAGAAGGCGCCGTGGTGCCTGTGGGGCCACTCCGGAGGCGGATTCTGGGCGAGCCTGATGCAGGCGCTGCACCCGGAGCGGATCGTGGCGATCTGGTTCCGGTCCGGCACCGCGTACGAGACCTGGCAGAAAGGCGAGATCCCGAAGCCGGAGCTGCCGGCGGCGGCGATGCAAATTCCGATGATGTGCAACCCGGGCGCGAAGGAGCGGGACGATCCCCGGTTCAGCGGTGCCTGGACCGGCTCCATGGCGATGTTCCGCGCCTACCGCGCGAAGGGCGCGCCGATCGGCTTCGCGCCGGACCCCCGCACGGGCCACGAGTGCGGCGACTCGCGCTACCTGGCGATCCCGTTTTTCGATGCCTGCCTTGCCCAGCGGCTGCCGTCCAAGACGGGCCAGCCGCTCAAGGCGGTGAACGCCGGGAAGGCGTGGCTCGCTCCGGTGCTTGGCACGGAGGCACAGCCGGCATCCGCCTACAAAGGCAGCCTCGCGGAATCGGCGTGGCTGCCGGACGCGGATACCGCAAAGGTGTGGAGCGAGTACGTGAAGACCGGCGCCGCCTCCGACATCACTCCCCCACCCGCGCCCACCGAGGTGAAGGTCACCGCAAAGCCGGACGGCGCCGAGCTCACCTGGGACGCCGCGGCGGATTTTGAGAGCGGCATCCAGGGCTTCGTCATCCTGCGGGACGGGCAGGAGCTGGCGGCCCTGCCGGAGAAGCCGGTGGGCCGGTTCGGACGGGCGCTTTTCCAGCGGATGTCCTACCACGACACGCCGGAGAAGCCGCTGCCGGAGCTGCGGTTCGTGGATACCAGCGCCAAGCCGGGCGAGAAGCACGCCTACGCGGTGGTCTCGGTGAATAGCGTGGGGCTGAAGTCAGCCGCCAGCCGGCAGGTAGAGGTGCGCTGATCCGGCACCCCTCCCCCAGCCCCTCCCCATCCTGAGCCGCCTGCACTGTAGTGCAAGCCGGCGGTTCGGATGGAGAGGGGAGCTGTTTAACGGGAGCCCTGGATCACGGCAGGGTCTGGACCTCGACCGAGAAAACCGACGGCAGGTCGCGAACGATCGCGGACCAGGTGTCGCCGCCGTCGGGAGAGGCGTAGACCTGCCCGCCCGTGGTGCCGAAGTAGATGCCGCACGAGTCGAGCGTGTCTACGGCCATCGCGTCGCGGAGCACGTTGACGAAGCAGTTGCTCTGCGGCAGTCCGTTGGTGAGCGGCTCCCAGTCGATCCCGCCGGTCCGGCTGCGGAAGACGCGCAGCTTCCCTTCCGGCGGCACGCGGACGTTGCCGTCCATCGGGATCACGTACACCGTGTTCGGCTCGTTCGCGTTGACGTCGATCGGGAACCCGAAGTTGGACGGCAGGTTTCCACGGATGTCCTGCCACTCATCGCCGGCGTTGTCCGAGCGCAAGATGCCGAAGTGGTTCTGCATGAAGAGCACTTCGGGCCGGGCCGGGTTCATGGCCACGTGGTGGACGCAGTGTCCCACTTCCGCCTCGGGATCGGGGTTGAAGGGGGAGAACAGGCCGCGGTTGATCGGCTTCCAGGTCTGCCCGCCGTCGTCGGTGCGGAAGCAGCCGGCCGCGGAGATGGCGACGAAGATCCGGTCCGGGTTGGTGGGGTCCTGTACGATGGTGTGCAGGCACATCCCGCCGGCGCCGGGCGCCCAGCTTGCGCCGGTGCCATGGCCGCGCAGCCCGGCGAGCTCCTGCCAGGTGGCCGCGCCGTCCGTGGAGCGGAACAGCGCCGCGTCCTCGACTCCCGCATACACAGTGTCCCGGTCCGTGAGCGAGGGCTCCACGTGCCAGACCCGCTTGAACTCCCACGGGTGCTGCGTACCGTCGTACCACTGGTGGGTAGTCATCGGCTTGCCGGTTTCGGGGGACACGTCGTAAACGAACTTGTTGCTCTCGCCGGCTGGCCAGCCCTGGGGCGAAGTCTCGGGGCCGCCGCCGGGCGTGGTCCAGGTCTTGCCGCCGTCGTCGGAGCGCTGGATGATCTGCCCGAACCAGCCGCTGGACTGTGAAGCGAAGAGGCGGTCCGGATCCACCGGAGAGCCCTTCATGTGGTAGATCTCCCAGCCTTCGAAGAAGGGGCCGGTCACTTCCCAGTCCTGCCGCTTTCCATCCGACGTCAGGATGAATGCACCCTTCCGTGTTCCTACCAGTACCCGTACCGAGCTCATCGCTGTCTCCTCACCTTGGTTCGACTCTCCAGAGATTCTCGGCGCGGAGGGAGGCGAGCCCACAGGTGATTAGTCGATCGGCCGGGAGCCTGATCGCGCGCTCACTACCTCGTGCGCGATGCGGGCGAGCTGCGCGGCAGTATCGGCAGCGAACCTGGTGGGCGCCGGGAGGCCCTCGGCGCTCCGGCCGGTGAGAGCGCTGTAGAATGTGCAGGCCGCGAGGAACGATCCGCCGGCGCTCGGGTGGCTTCCGTCCTTGTCATAGAGGTCAGGCGGGGAGTCGAGCGTCAGGACCTGCTCCCAGGTGCGGCCCACCGGGACGACCTCTGCGCCAAGCTCCGCGGCGATCGCCTCGCTGGCCTCGATCAGGTCGATCTGCGTCTCCGGGGCATGGCGGCGAGCCCAGGTCTGGTAGAGGATGATGCGGGAGCCGGTCCGGCGGATCGCTTCCTCGAACAGCCGGACGTTCTCGTGGTACCGCTTGCGGTTCTTGATCGGCAGGGTGCTCTGCTCCTGGAGCACGACGGCGTCCCAACCGCGCTGTTCGATGAGCTTCAGCGCGGTCCCGGCGTTCCAGTGGAGGCGCAGGCTCGCGCCGTTCACCAGAACTCGCTCCGACTCGATGATTACCGGCGGATCGCCGGCGGCCGCGAGGGACGCCAGCAGTCCGGGAAGGTCGTTGCGCTGGGTGAAGCTGTTGCCGATGAACAGGAGGCGAAGGGTCGTGGGCATGATTAGCCTCCGGGAGCGGCCGACAAACGAGGGGCGTCATGTCCGCCGTTCCAGGCGGGGGACGGGCTCCCCTTCCTCGCTCGTGCCCTAGCCCCGATCGCGGGACTTCTCGATCGGTTCAAGGAGCCGGAGGCATTCAGCGGGAACTATCGGAACAGGGTGGGGTCTTGCTCCTCAGATAGGCACACAACAGTCACTGCGCCCAAGGGCGCGGTTGGGGTAAACAGCGATGCGGAAGTTACTCGGTGTTCTCGCGGTTCTGGGAACCGCTCTCACAGTGCTCCCGGCTTTTGCGGGCAGGGGCAAAGTCGCCGTTCTGCCGGCGGTGGTCGTCAAGGGCTCGGCCGCCAACGGTCCGGTCGTTACAGAGGCGATCCGGACCAGCCTGAGGAAGGAAGGGTTCGACCTCACCGGCGCCGGTGAAGTGAGCGCCGGCCTGGACGGGATCAACTATTCCAAGATCGTGCCCGTGGCGACCCTTTCGGGACTTCGAGCCAAGCTGGGCGCAGACTACCTGGTCTACACCCGGGTGTTGAGCGTCGGCAAGGGCGTCAACTCGGATGAGGCGCAGGCGAACGTTCTGGTAAACGTGGTAGGCAAGTCCACCAAGAGCTTTGCGCATACCCGCCAGGTGGGACAGACCTTCGCCCTCAAAGGCACCGAGCTGGATCGCGCCCTGATCCCGCGCGCCGAAGCGAGCGAGGCTGCGGGTAAGCTGCTCGAGCAGTTCTACGTCAAGCAGAAGTAAGTCGCCGGGTGCCTTCGGTGGAGTAATGGAGTAATGGAGTGTTGGAGTAATGGGCTGTAGGTGCGGCCGTGCGGCCGCGGTATTCCCATTACTCCAGTACTCCTTCCCCCGGCCCGCTCCGCAGCCACACCGCCATGCCTCCTGGCTCTCGGTTTGCCCAGGCGTAGTACGGCACCGCGCGGAGCTCCACCGTACGTTTGGGGGCGGTTGGGGTCGACCCGGCGGGGCGGTAAAGGTCGCCGGCCCACGCGGGGCGCAGCCGCGCGGCTGGATGACCACAGGTGCCGGGCACGGGATTGCGTTCTAGCTTCGGAAGGAAGATCCGTCGACGGTTCGGGGAGGCCTCTCCCCGGCCTTCGGGCACACCGCCCAAAGGGCACCCGCCAACTGCGTTAGTGAGGGGCCGGGGTACGGAGGGGCCGGTCATCGTGCGGCCTCTCAACCCCCCATGTCATTGCGAAGCGCCCACCGCCCTCTTGGCCTTTCACCGTGCTCCCGCGGCGCTGTGGCAATCCCGAAGGTTGAGCAGTAAACCGCCCAGGCACTTCGGCGTGTGGCAGGATCCGTCCACGGTCGGGATGGCCACGGGGCAAACGGCGCCCCTCGCCATGACGGTTCTTTTGCTAACGAACCACCGTCCCCATCCAAAGCCTTCATGTCACTGAGGCCTATCGCCGCAATCGAACATCCCCCGCAGCTTCCTCCTCCCTTTTCGCGTTCTTTCGCGTGTTTCGCGGGCAACTCTGACGATCACTTCCACCCGGGGCCGCCGCCGAAGACGCGGTTCGTGCCGGCGAGGGGCAGGCCGGTGATCATCGAGGCTTCCAGGGTGAGCGCGCGGAGGTCCTCCGGCTCCAGGTAGTGGACGTCCGACTTCCCGCAGGCTCGCGCCAGGATCTGGATCTCGCTGGTGACTGCGCGGAAGAAGTTGGCTACACGCTCCGCGGCCTCGTCCACGTCCAGGCGGGCCATCAGCTCCGCGTCCTGCGTGGTGATGCCCACGGGGCACATGCCGGTGTGGCAGTGGTGGCAGCGGCCGGGGGCGGCGCCCAGGCGCTGGTAGTCCTCGCGATACAGGTCACGGTTGCAGTTGAGCGCTACCAGCGCCGCCGTGCCTACGTAGACCGCGTCGGCGCCAAGAGCCATCGCCTTCGCGGCGTCCACGCCGTTGCGGATCCCGCCGGCTATGATCAGTTGTACGGTGCCGTAGAGCCCCACGTCCTCCAGGGCGGCGCGGGCTTCACAGACGGCGGCGAGAGTGGGGATGCCGGTGTGCTCCTGGCAGATCTCCGCGGAGGCGCCGGTGCCGCCTTCCATGCCGTCTACTACCACCACGTCCGCCCCGGCCTTCGCCGCGAGCTTCACGTCGTCGAACACGCGGGAGGCGCCCATCTTCACGAAGATCGGCACTTGCCAGTCGGTGGCTTCTCGCAGCTCCTCGATCTTGATCTTCATGTCGTCCGGGCCGAGGAAGTCCGGATGGCGCGCCGGGCTGCGCTGGTCCACGCCCACCGGCAGATCCCGCTGTGCGGCGATCGTCGGGGAGACCTTGGAGCCCAGCAGCAGGCCGCCCGTTCCCGGCTTGGCGCCCTGGCCGATGGTGAGCTCGATGGCGTTCGCCATCCGCAGGTGGTGGATGTTGAGGCCGTAGCGAGACGGCAGCACCTCGTAGATGAGCGTGCGGCTGAGCTCCCGCTCCACGGCCAGCATGCCGCCGTCTCCGGTGGTGTTGGACGAGCCGACCTGCGCCGCGCCCTTCGCCAGCGCCGCCTTGGCGTTCAGGGAGAGCGCGCCCCAGCTCATGCCGGTAACCATGATCGGCACGTCCAGCACGAGCGGCTTCTCGGCGTAGCGGGTACCGAGCACCGTGCGGGCGGAGCAGCGCTCCCGGTAGCCTTCCAGCGGGATGCGGGTAAGCGTGCTCGGGACGAACGTCAGGTCGTCGAAGGTCGCCCAGGTGCGCTCGCGGAGGGTGCCGAACCCGCGGATCCGGTAGCGGCCCAGTTCCGCCTTGGCCTGGATGTCCGCGATGACGTCCGGCGAGAAGGTGTGGCTGCCGGTGCTGTGGGCATCGCGCTCATCGGGCATGCTGGAACCTCGTGGCGGAGAAGCGGGAAAGGTCGCGGCCGTAGGCGCCGCCGGTGGCGAGATCCGCGGCGATCTTGCCGAGGAGGACGGTGAACTTGAACCCATGACCGGAACAGCCGCTGGCGAGCCACACGTTCGGCAGGCCGTGGAGCCGGTCCAGGATGAAGTGCTCGTCCGGGGTGCTGGTGTACAGGCAGGTGTTAGCGGCGGTGATGGCTGGAGCGAGGTCCGGGAACCGCCGGGTGGCGAGCCGGACCGCCTCCCGGATGTAGGTCTCGTCCACGGCGCGGTTCACCTGGTCCGGGTCGACCTCGATGCCGGGCTGGTGCGCGGCCAGCTTCACGCCGGAGATGACGCCGTCCGACGGGAACCCGTAGTAGCGCACGCCGGCGTCGATCCACACGGGGAAGATGCCGGGGGCGAACGTCTCCGGCCGCCGCGCGATGTGCAGGTACACCACCTGCTGCCGGGTCACGCAGAGCGGCAGGCTCAGGGAGGAGGCCAGCCGCCCCATCCACGGCCCGGCGGTGAGGATCAACCGGTCGAACGCCTCGGTGCCGGCCGCCGTCTCCACCAGGACCTCGTCCTTCCGGCTGGTGATCCCAAGCACCGGCGTCTCTTCGCGGAGGGTGGCGCCCTGCTCCAGCGCCAGCCGGACGTTGGCGAGCACGCACCGAGAGGCACGCAGGAAGCCGGTCTCGCGCTGGAAGATCGCGGTCTCGCCCGGCTCCAGGCGCACGGCGGGAAAACGCTCGCTGACCCTCTCCGGGGTCAGGCGCTCGAACGGCAGCCGGCAGGCGGCGAGCACCGTCTCCGTGGCCCCCAGGCGCGGGTGGCCCTCCGGGCCGAACATCAGCCCGCCGCACCGCACGAACAGCTCCTCGCCCGCGGCTTCTTCCAGCTCGCCCCAGAGCGGGTAGGCGTCCGCCATCATCTGGGTGTAGAGCAGGTCCGGGTAGGTGTACCGGATGATGCGCGATTCCCCGTGGGAGCTGCCGCGGTCGTGCCCGGCGCGAAACTGCTCGAAGCCGACCGCCTCATGGCCCGCCTGCGCCAGGAACCGCAGCGCGGCGCTGCCGGTGCCCCCTACCCCCACCACGGCTACTCGCATGGCAGTTACAGCGCTTCCCGCCAGAGGGCTTCGGTGCGGTCGAAGTTCCAGAGCTTGCGCCCGGCGACCACCTTCTTCCAATCGCGCGCCGGGTCCAGGCCCAGGGGTGAAAGCGAGGCCCGCAGCTCCTCCCGCTCCGCGGCGGTGACCTCGTGAACCACCGCGTCGTTCCCCAGCTCGGCGATGGCGCCGCCCACGTAGATCGCCGTCTCGTACATCGAGTCGCCCAGCGCCGCGCCCGCATTGCCGCAGACGATGATGGTGCCCTTCTGGCCCATGAACCCGGTCATATACCCGGTGTCGCCGCCTATGACCAGGGTGCCTCCCTTGATCGCGCAGCCGGCGCGAGCGCCCGCGTTACCGAGCACCGCCACGGTGCCGCCCCGGATGGAAGCTCCCGCTCCGCTGCCGGCACTCCCGTGGACCAGCACCCGCCCGCCGAGCATGCACTCCGCAAGGCCCCAGCCCGCACTGCCGGCCACCTCGATCGTCGCGCCGTCCATCAGGCCGCCGCAGTAGTAGCCGACACTCCCCTCGAAGACGATCTCGACCGATTGGAGCAGCGCCACCGCCAGGTTGTGCCGCGCGTCGGGGTCCGCCACGCGGATCCGCTGCGAGCCGTCCGCGATCCGGGCGCGGATCGCCCGGTTGATCTCGCGGGTCGACAGCTCGCGGCACTCGATCAGAGCCTCACTCACAGGCACCCTCCCTCACGCCGCCGCCAGCAGCGGTTCGTGCGCGCTCCAGACTCGTAGCGTACGCCCGGGCGGCTCCGCGGCGTTGAAGCCCTCGCCCAGGGCGTGCCGCAGCGCGACCTCCTCGGTGGCCACGGCGATCCAATCCTCGGTTTCCGCCACCACCAACGGTTTGAGGGAGTACGGGTCCTTGGCGAACGCCAGTACGCCCGGCATCGCGGCGAGGTAGCAGTACGAGCCGTCCAGGTCCGTCATGGAGGCGCGGATCGCCTCCTCCAGCGACTCCCCCCGCGCCAGCCGCAGGCCGAGGTAGATGCCGATGATCTCGGAGTCGTTCTCGGTGTAGAAGTGCACACCGCGCTGCTCGTAGATCCGCCGCAGCTTGTGGTAGTTGGTGACATGCCCGTTGTGGACAATCGCCAGGTCCGGGACGCCGTGCGCCCAGAACGGCTGGGAGTGGCTGAGGTCCACGCGGCTCTCCGTGGAAAGCCGCGTGTGCCCGATACCATGGGTGCCGCGCTGCGTGGAGATGGCGAACGCTGCCTCGAGATCATCCGGTGAGCCGACCTGCTTCACGATCTCCAGGCACCTCCCGGCGCTGACAATCTCGATGCCGTCCGGGCCGGGGGGCGCCAGGCGCTCCAGGCCCGCGGTCACCGCGTTGAGGTCCGCACTCGCGGGAAGCTCCACCCGCAGGTACGGGCCGAGCCGCTCGGCCCGTACCGGACCGAGCCCCTCCGCGCCGAGTTGCGCCACCACGAGGTCCGCGCGTGCCTCCAGGTCGCTGGTTTCCCCCAGCTTTACCCGCAGCACGGTCCACTTTCCCGGCTCCCGGAACAGCGCCACGCCGGCCGAGTCCGGCCCGCGGTCTCCCAGGGCCGTAAGCATCCGGAGGAGCACACTTCCGATGGGAGCATCCACGGCTCCCGTGCGATCCAGATATCCGACGATGCCGCACATTGTTTTCTGGACGCCTCCCTTGCGTTTGGAATGCGAGAAAGGGAAAGAGTATGAGAGAGAAGGATGAGCCACTCACGGCCTAGTCCGCTAGGTGCCGGCTAGGGGCTCGCTTTCAAAGCGCTCACCGGATAACCCCTCCCCCACACCGGATGCTGCCGTCCTGGACCGTCAGCATCGTAATCTTTCTCATTCTCATTCTCTTTCTCAATGGATTGGGAAGGTCGGAGTTCAGTAAACGCCAAGGTAACTCTCCACCTCCCACGCACTCACCTGATCGTGGTACCGTTTCCATTCGGCGCGCTTCACCTGCGCGTAGTAGTCCGCGTAGGTCTCCCCGAGGGCCGCGCGGATCACCGGGTCTGCGTCCAGGGCATCCGTCGCCTCGGCGAGGTTAGTGGGGAGACACCGGATGCCCCGGTCTTTGAGCGCCTGTTCGGGCACTTCATACAGGTTGTCTTCGTTGCGAGAGCCGGGGTCGAGCTGGCGCTCGATGCCGTCTAGGCCGGCCGCCAGCATCACGGCCGTTGCCAGGTATGGGTTGGCCGCGCCGTCCACGGCCCGGCACTCGATGCGGCCGGGGCCGGGGATTCGGATCATCTGGGTGCGGTTGCTGCCGCCGTAGGTCACGTAGACCGGCGCCCACGTGGCGCCGCTGCGAGGGGCGCCGCGCACCAGCCGCTTGTAGCTGTTCACCGTGGGCGCCACCACCGCGGCCAATGCCGGCGCATGCGCCATCAGGCCGCCGATGAACCAGTAGGCCGCGCGACTGAGGCCGTTGGGGTCATACTCGTCCAGGAACACGTTGCCTCCGCCGTGCCGGTCCCACAGGCTTTGATGGAAGTGGCAGCCGTTACCGGTGAGGTGGCTGAACGGCTTCGGCATGAAGGTGGCCACGAGCCCCTGCTCCTCGGCGACCGTGCGCACCATCCACCGGAAGAACGTGTGGCGATCCGCGGTGCGGAGGGCGTCCGAGTAGGTCCAGTTGATCTCAAACTGGCAGTTACCGTCCTCGTGGTCGTTCGCGTACGGCTCCCAGCCGAGCTCCTGGAGGTGACGCATCAGCGTGGTCATCAGGTCCAGGCTGCGGTGCAGCGCGCGTAGGTCGTAGCACGGCTTTCCCAGGGTATCCAGGGCGTCGTACGGCGCGTAGCCGGACTCGCCCTTGCGAAGCAGGAAGAACTCCGGCTCCACGCCGGTCATGTAGGAGTAGCCGAGATCCGCCGCGCGCCGGAGCTGGCGGCGCAGGATGTTGCGTGGGCAGTACTCCCACTCCTTGCCGTCTACGTGGACGTTGCTCGCCAGCCAGCCGATGTTCTTCCGCCACGGGAGGATGGTGAGGCTGTCCAGGTCCGGGATGGCGGCCATATCCGGGCTGTGCGGGCCCTGGCCCATGTCGCCCACGGCAAAGCCGGCGAACCCGGCGCCTTCTTCCGCCATCGAAGCGCGGTGGGTGGCCGGCACGAGCTTGGCCTTGGGCGCGCCGTTCATCTCCACGAACGAGCAGAGGAAGAACTCGATCGGGATCACTCCCGCCTGACCCGACACCGCGTCTCCGGTCATTGTTCCGCTCCCGAATTCCGATAGCCAGAGCCTCGGTCCGGCGGCACTGCCGACTCGGGCTACTTATAGCGGGAGAGTTTCCAATAGTTGAAGCCGGGCCGCAACTGGTCCATCATTCCAGGGCACGCAGTGCGGAAGAGACGAGGTTAACCGATGGAACAGCGAGCGAGAGAATTGCGGAAGCAGATCCACGAGCGGGTTGGCGAGGTGGAGACCCTGACGGCCGGTCTCTGGAAGGACGGCCGGACACACACTTCCGTCTATGACAGCGGAATGAACCGCCTGATTGCGGATTACCGCCGCAGCGCGGACGTGCAGGCGTGGCTGGGCGAGGGCACGAACCTCCAGCCCATTCCGGATGAGGTGCTGGTGCGGCTCCTCGAAGAGCGGTTGGCGCTGCTGGACGAGGTGCTTGCAGGTTGGGCGGTGCTTACCGACAACGCCGACGCGACCGGGTAAACCCGCGCCTCCCTGAATGGTGACTGTTTAGCCCAGTCCGTCCCCTATCCCGCACGGGCTGAAGCCCCGTTCACGGGGGTTTCTATGTGTAGCGTGGCGGTTTAGCGCCGCGCGGGGTGGGCGACGGGGATAGCTTACGGACTTCTGAAAGCTACCACTACGATGCCTCCCGCGCCACGCGGAAGCCGACCAGCGTGCTGCGGCTGGCGGGTGGGTACTTGCCGCGGGCTGCGGCCCGGCAGGCGTCCGGGAGGCTGATCCAGGCGCCGCCGCGGATCACCCGTTGCTCACCGGAAGGCGGACCTTTCGGGTCCTGGCGGGGGCTCTCGGCGTAGTAGCGGGAGCCATACCAATCGGAGCACCATTCGAAGGC
>JAJFMS010000840.1 GCA_020696885.1 Armatimonadota bacterium
CGGGACCGCTTCCGGGAGCTGCACGGCCTGACCGACATGAAACTGAGCGCCGTCCTCACGGAAGGCCAGCGCCGGCAGTTCCAATCGCTCCAGGGTCCCCCGATCAAGTTCCCCGAGTTCCGGCCTCGTCGGCCCAAAGACTGAGCGATTTCCGCTGCGGTCCGGCCGCCCATGGGGGCGGAGGAGCGGACTGAACTGGAAGCCGGCTGCGGCTAGCGGCCGGCTTCTTCCGTGTCCGGCTAGCGGGGCCACGCAACGAAATCTCCTTACCCACCCGGGGCACGTCGCCGAACCCCGCCCCGTAGCTAACGTCATGAGGTCCGACCGCCTGTTGGCGAGACGACGCACTATTTCGCTTAACTGATTTTCAATGCCCGAAACTATCGCCCAGGTTCTAGTCCGCTCCGGAAAGCTCACCGCCGAGCGGCTCGCGCGTGCCCAGCAGGAACAGGATCGCTCGGGTCGTCCGCTCCCCGAGATGCTCGTCCGCCTCGGCTACTGCGCCGAAACCGACATCCAGCGGGCCTTCGCCGAGAGCCTGGGGATCCCGATCCTGGACAGCTCCGTCCGTCCCGAAGCCGAAGCGCTCTCCCTGGTCTCCGCCGGCCTGGCGCAGAAGCACATGATTGTGCCGATCCGCCGCGAGAACGGGAGTGTGGTCGTAGCGCTGGCCGACCCGATGAACCTGACCGCCCTGGACGACGTGCGGCTGGCGACCGGGCTGCACGTGCAGCCGGCCTATGCGGACCGCGAAGTCATCGAGCGCCTGGTGACGGACGCCTACTCCGCCGAAGAGGGCGAGGGCGACTTCGAGGTCGTCCAGGAAGAGGGCGAGAACGTCGCGGAGCTCCACCGGCTGGCCCGCGAGGCGCTGGTCGTGCGGCTGGTCACCAACGTGTTCCGGGAAGCGGTCCGCAGCCGGGCCAGTGACATCCACATCGAGTCGTTCGAAGACCGGGCTCAGGTGCGCTACCGCATCGACGGCGTGCTCCAGGAGCAGGCGCCGCCGCCGCAGCGGTTGATGCCGGCCATCGTGTCCCGCGTCAAGATCCTGGCGGACCTGGACATCGCGGAGCGCCGCCTGCCGCAGGACGGCCGCATCAAGACGCACATCCTCGGTAAAGAGATCGACATCCGCGTCTCCACCCTCCCCACCCTTCACGGCGAGGCGGTGGTCATGCGGCTTCTGGACCAGAGCAGCATCCAGCACAGCCTGGAAGACATCGGCTTCACCGAGCTCCAGCTCTCCGTCTTCGAGAAGGCGATCAACCGGCCCTACGGGATGGTGCTGGTCACCGGCCCCACCGGCTCCGGAAAGACCACCACGCTCTACGCCTCCCTCCGCCGCATCTTCAGCCCCGGCAAAAAGATCATCACGGTCGAGGATCCGGTCGAGTACCAGATGAGCGGCGTCAACCAGATGCAGGTGCGCGAGCGCATCGGCCTCACCTTCTCGCGCGGTCTCCGCGCCATCGTGCGCCAGGATCCGGACATCATCATGGTTGGTGAGATCCGGGACAAGGAGACGATGGAGATCGCAGTCCACGCGGCGCTCACCGGTCACCTGCTGCTCTCCACCCTCCACACCAACGATGCCGCGGGCGCGGTCTCCCGCCTCGTGGACATGGGCCTGGAGCCGTTCCTTGCCGCCAGCTCGCTGGAGTGCGTGATGGCCCAGCGACTGGCGCGGCGGGTCTGCCCGGAGTGCCGCGAGGAGCAGACGCCGCCGCACGAGATGATGATGATCATGGAGCGGGAGTTGGGCTACGCGCCGCCTTCCCGGCAGCTCCGCGGCGTGGGGTGCAGCACGTGCCGCTTCACCGGGTTCTCCGGCCGGCTGGGGCTGTTCGAGATCCTCCCGATCTCCGACGAGGTCCGCGATCTCATCCTAGACGAGAAGTCGGCCGGGCACATCAAGGCTTCCGCGGTCGCGGGCGGCATGACCACCCTGCGCCAGGACGGCTGGCGCAAGGTGCTGGCTGGCCAGACGACCATCGAAGAAGTGATCCGCGTCTCGACTGAAGACGACTAATGGCCGAGTTCAGCTACACAGCATTAGACGCGCAGGGGCGCGAGGTCAACGGCTCCCTCCAGGCGGAGGACCGCTCCTCCGCGCTGTCCCGCCTGAAAAGCCAGGGGATGTATCCCATGGCCATCCAGGCGGCCGTCAGCGCCGCGGCCCGCGCTTCCGCCGCCTCGGCAGCCGCGGCGGCCCCGGCAGCGGCGGCTCCAATGGCTTTCATGCAGCGCGGCGTGTCCCTCTCGGACCTGGCGCTGTTCACGCGGCAGCTCGCATCCCTGTTCAACGCCGGGCTCAACATGGCCCGCTGTCTGGACACCCTCATCGAGCACTGCGAAAGCCGGGCCCTGGCCATCGCCCTCCAGCAGATCCGCCAGGCCGTGCAGGGCGGCTCCGCGCTGTGGGAAGCGATGGCGGAGCACCCGCGCATCTTCTCCGAGCTGTACGTCAGCCTGGTGCAGGCCGGGGAAACGTCCGGCCAGCTCGGCAACGTGCTGGAGCGGCTGGCGGTGTCGTTGGAGATCCAGCAGGAGCAGCGCTCCAAGGTGCGCTCCGCCCTGGCCTACCCGATGCTGCTGATGTCGGCGGGGTTCGGCGCGGTGCTGTTCATCCTGGTGTTCCTGGTTCCGCGGTTCGCCAAGATCTTCAAGAGCCTCAACCGGGAGCTCCCCGCGCCCACGCAGGCGCTGTTGAACATCCAGTTCTTCGTGTCCAACTACGGTATCTACGTCTTCTTCGGCGTGCTTGCGATCGTCTTCGCGGTGAAGGCGTGGGAGCGCACGGAGCAGGGTGGACTGGCGCTGGACGACCTCCGTATGAAGGTGCCGGTAATGGGCACCATCACCCGGAAGGACGCCGTAGCCCGCTTCTGCCGCACCATGGCCACGCTGGTGCAGGGCGGCGTGCCGATCCTCACCAGTTTCGAGGTGGCGGAGCGAGCCGTGGGTAACCGCGTGCTCCGCCGCGCCGTTGTTCAGATACGGGCCGCCGTCCGCGAAGGTGAGCCGCTGGCCGAGCCGATGCGGCGCAGCGGGGTCTTTCCCAGCCTGGTGACCAACATGGTGGCCGTGGGCGAGGAGACCGGCAGCCTGGACCAGATGCTCACCCGCGTGGCCGATGCCTACGACGCGGAAGTATCCAACCGGCTCCGGCAGTTGATCTCCATGGTGGAGCCGGC
>JAJFMS010000031.1 GCA_020696885.1 Armatimonadota bacterium
GGTCGACCTTAGTCGTGCATCGTAGCACTGAGAGGTTGCGCCCACGGTCACCTGCCAGGTGACCGTGGGCGCAACTTCTCTTGTGGCTCTCAGACCCGCCGCTGGGCTACTCGGTCGGGTTGGTCAGACAGCCGCGCCCGGACACCGACACCGTGACGGGGGTTGCCGCTCCGGGGCTGAACTGGAGCTGTGACTGGTAGGCCTTCGTTGCCTTGGGCTTGAAGGTCACCTTCACTTCCCGGGTCTCACCCGGCGCCAGCAGGACGCTGGTGGGCGCCTGCTGGCGGCGTTTGCCCGTGGGTGTGAGGCCGCCCCCCACCCAGGCGGCCGTGAACGCCTGACCTCCTCCACTGAGGGTCACCGTCACGGAGCCCGTGCCCACGTTGCGGACGCGGATCCGCTTCGTGGCGGATTTGCCCTTCCGCACATCGCCGAAGCGCAGCGAGGACGGCGTTACCTCGATCTCTCCATCGCCGTTGGGGATGGGCGCCAGGATGGTGAAGCTCGGCCCCGCAAGATCCGCCTGGTTGCCGGCCGTATCCGTGGCGCGTACGGTCACGTTATAGGTGCGGTCGGTGGCGGAGTTGTTCGCCGGGGCATTGTAGGTGCCCACGTAGGTCGTTCCACTCTGCAGGGTCAACGTGACCGTCTGCACCGGTCCGCTCGGCGGCTGGATGCGGCCTGTGATGGACCCGACTCCCCCCGCATCGGTCACATCCGCCCGGATCTCGACCGGACCGCCGCTACTGGCGAGCTCCGTGGGAGACACCTGCACGTTGCTGATCTGCGGCGGCGTGGTATCCATGGACGGCGGCAGAACCGTTACCACACCCGCATCCTGATTCGCCTGGTTGCTGCTCGTGTCCGTAGCCCGGATCGACACGCCATAGACTCGGTTAGCGGTGCTCGAGTTAGCCGGCGCGTTGTAGGTGCCGCTGTACGTCGCATCGCCCAGCAGGGTCAGAGTGACCGATTGGACCGGACCGGTCGGAGGCTGGATGCGAGCCACCACCGAGGCCACTCCCCCGGCATCCACCACGTCTGCGCTGATGGTTACCGGTCCTCCGGCGCTGGGCAGCGAACGCGGAGATACCTGGATATTGGTGATCTGCGGAGGGGTGGTGTCGGAGGCAGGCGGGGAGACGGTAACGGTGCCCGCGTCCTGGTTTGCCTGGTTGCCGCTCGTGTCCGTAGCCCGGATGGAGACCCCGTAGACGCGGTTGGACGCGCTGGCGTTCGCCGGGGCGTTGAACGTGCCGCTGTACGTCGAGTCACTCAGCAGGGTGAGCGTGACCGATTGCACCGGCCCGGTCGGCGGCTGGATGCGCGCCACTACCGAGGCGACGCCTCCCGCGTCGACCACATCCGCACGGATCTCCACCGCCCCACCGGCGCTCGGCAGCGTCCGGGGAGTCACCTGGACGTTCGTGATCTGCGGCGGCGTGGTATCCATGGACGGCGGCAGAACCGTTACCACACCCGCATCCTGATTTGCCTGGTTGCTGCTCGCGTCCGTGGCGCGGATGGAGATGCCGTAGACGAGGTTGGACGCGCTCGCGTTGGCCGGGGCGTTGAAGGTGCCGCTGTACGTGGAGCCGCTCAGCAGCGTGAGCGTGACGGTTTGGACCGGACCGGTCGGCGGCTGGATCCGAGCCACTACGGAGGCGACGCCCCCTGCATCCACCACGTCCGCACTGATCTCTACCGGGCCGCCAGCGCTGGGCAGCGTGCGTGGGGATACCTGGATATTGGTGATCTGGGGAGCCGTGGTATCGGGGGTCGGCGCCGCGACGCTGATGGTGCCGCCGGAGGCGGTGCCCTGGTTATCAGCCGCATCGGTGGCCCGGATCTCTACCGCATACGTCCGGGCCTGCGGACCCGGATTAGACGGCGCCGTCCACACGCCGCTGTACCGGTTGCCCGTCGTCAACTGCAGGGTAACCGTGGCGTCCGTCGGCCCGTCGATGACGGCGACTACCGTGGCCACGGTGCCGCCAGCGTCAACCACGTCCGCGCTGATCGTCACCGCGCCACCGGCGCTGGAGAGCTGGCGCGGATCCACAGTGACGTTCGTGATCTGCGGCGGCGTGGTATCCTCCGCCTGCGGCGTGGTGGCGTTCGCCTCATTGGAGAAGGCCGAGAAGCCGCCCGCGCCCTGGGCACGCACCTGGTAGAAGTACTGCCTGCCCGACATGACCCCCAGGTCCTGGTAGGAAGTCACCCCGATGCCGGTGGTGTGGATCGGGCCGTAGGCGCCGTTGACCCCTTCCTTGCGCTGGATCTGGAAGCCGGTCTCGTTATCGCTGTTATCCTGCCACGCCAGGTTGATCTGGGTGCCGGAGATCGCGGTGGCGGTCAGGTTGGTCGGAGCGGCCGGCGCCGGAGTACTGCCCACCGGCGTGGTAACGGTAACCGGGCAGGTAACCGACTCCCCCTGCGCGTTGAAAGCGACCAGGACGTAGCTATACGTGGTGTTGGGCACCGCCAGGGTGTCCTGGTAGCTCTGGGAGTTCGCTGCCAGGGTAGCCAGCTCTACGTACTGCGTGTTCGCGGCGGCTGGCCCTTCCTTGCGGAGCACCCGGTAGCCGGTCTCGTTGGCCGTGCGGTCTACCCAGGTCAGGTTCACCACACTTGCGGAAGGAGCGGCGGCCTGGATACTACGGGGGGCAATCGGAGCGGCAGGCCCCGGGCCCACGCGGCTGATGAACAGGTCGCCGGCAAAGAAGTCGATGTTCGGGCCCTGGTAGCACGTCTGGGGGGCCTGCACCAGCGGGAACTGACCCCACGTGAGACCGGTGACGTGAACCTCACCGGCTGCGTCGACTGCCATTCCACCGGCCACGTCGGCGCTGGTCCCACCCAGGTAGGTGGAATAGATCAGGGAGTTGTTTCCCGTAACTGCCGGGTTGATTCGGGCCACGAAGGTGTCCCGGAAGACGGAGCCCAGGCGCGTGGTCTGGAAGGCGTCCCGCGTGGGGAAGTTCGTGGAGCTGGTGTCGCCGAAGAGGAACGCATGCCCCTCCGGACCGAACCGGACCGTTTCCAATCCCTCAAAGCCGGAGCCGCCCAGATAGGTGCCGTACGGAATCGATGCCCCGTTGGCGGTGAGGAGGACCAGGTAGGCGTCCGGGTTTCCAGCATGTGCCGGCTGAAAGCCGGTGGCCGTGCCGGGGAAGTCCGTGGAGCGCGTGTCGCCACCCAACAGGAAGTTGCCGGCGGCATCGGTATCCAGACTGAGTCCCACGTCGTTCCCGGAGCCGCCCAGGTAGGTGGAGACTTCCAGGGTGGCGCCGTTGGCGCTGAAGCGGGTAGCGAACGCATCGGTGCGGCCCGCCCGAGTTGCCTGCCGCGCGCTCTGCAGCGGGAAGTCGGCAGAGTAGGTCATGCCGGTCACCGCCGCGCGGCTGCCCGCCAGGCTCACGCCGTTGCCGGTCTCCGTATCCACCCCGCCCAGGTACGAGACATAGGTGCGAATGCCGCTGGCTTCATAGCGCGCCACCAGGGCATCGGGGGAGGGGTTAGCGCCGGCGTAGACGACCGAGTTACCTCCCGACGCCCGGACGACGAGCGTGCCTACGTTTTCCGCTCCCAGACCTTGCAGCACCGGCGCGAAGGTCTGCCCGCCGTCCGTGCTCTTCAAGACGGCTGCGGAGGTATACAGCTCTCCCGTGCTGTCCTGGTAGGCGAGGTAAAGCGTATTCGCGTCCAGCGGGTCTACTGCCAGCGCCGTTCCCGCCGTGATGGGCAGCACCGTGGTGGTCCAACTGGCGCCGCCGTTGGTGCTTCGAGACACCGTGGACGCCTCGAACTGTGAGTTCAGCGCGTAGACGGTGCCTGGCGCGGAGGGCGCGGTGACCACTCGATCCATGTCCCCCGCCAGCAGTACCGCACCGAAATCGGTCCCAAAGTTGGTGGACTTCCGAATGCCTTGATGCGTGGCGGCGTAGATGAACCGGTTATCGACCGGCTCCTGGGCGAGGTCCCGCACTCCGGCGTTGCTGATCCCCACGGTAAACCATCCGGGCACATCCCGAAGCCGCCGCCGTACGCCGCCTTCTGTCCCGCTCGGCAAATTCACGGCGGCCAGCATGTTCTCCGGGGAGGTGGGATCGTAAATGAAGTCGTCGGCGCGGGTCAGCCCTTCGGAGTCATCCACCCACGTCAGGCCTCCATTCGTGGTCCGATACACGTAGCTGGTCCCGACTATCGGCGATTCGAACGAGACGTAGACGCGATTGGGATTGGTGGGATCGATCGCCAGCGTCCGGACCGATGGGGTGAGCGGCAGGTCTCCGTTGACCGCTCTCCAGGAGCTGCCGCCATCGTCACTGCGGTAGATGCCGTGCTCCCGCGTGCCGGCGTAGAGGATGTCCGGAGCGGAGGCGGCCACGTCCAGAACGCGGATCTCGCTGCTGGGGAGGCCGGCGGTCACGCCGGTCCAGCTTGCTGCGCCATTGGTGCTCCGGAACAGGCTGCGGCCGGCGAATTCCGGCTGGAAAGCCCCTGTGGTACCCAGGGCCAGAGACTCGGTGGTGCCGGCGACGACGGAGTTGCCGGCCGCGTCCACCTCGACGGAGCGCAGCAGATCTTCCTGATCGCCGCCCAGGTAGGTGGAGAAGAGAAGCTGTGAGCCGTCCGCAGAGAGGCGTGTAATGAACCCGTCACCGAGCCCACCGCCGAACGCTCCCTGGGCGGGACTGGCCAGGGGGAAGTCCGTGGAGCGCGTTTCCCCCACCACGGTGGGTCGTCCGCTTCCGTCCACGGAGATGCCCCTGCCAAAGTCCGCTTCCGTACCGCCCAGAAAGCTGGAATGGAGCAGCGTCCCCTGCAGACTAAGCTTCAAGACGATCGCGTCCGCACTGCCGGCATGGCCCTGCCGCGGGTTGAGCGTGGGAAAGTCGCTGGCGCCGCCGAGGGGGTAGGGCGTGGTGTAGCCGGTGATCCAGAGGTTGCCCTGGGGATCGAGGGTCATGTCCTCTCCGCTATCCGTACCGGAGCCTCCCAGCATCGTGGAGAACTCGAGTACCGGATCGATCACCAGCGTCCGGCCGCGATCATAGGCGCCGAGCTCGAACCGCACCTCCGGAGCGGAAGACCCGGGCGCCACCACGTACCGGCCCTCTACCCGCTGTTGGTGGCCGTCGTGCTCCTGGTAACAGACCGGCGCCAGTTGGCGCAATTCTTTGTCGCGGACGGTTAGCAGTAGGTCGCCCTCGGGCGAGACCCGCGCTGTGGATGCCTCGGGAAACCGTAAGCGGATGGGGTCCGGTCTGGCTCCAGGCTGGACCACCAGGTCGTATTCCAGCTTCCGCCCGGTGCCGTAGTAAACGATGTCGATGCCCGGGTACACCCCCTGATAGCGGACGCGCCCGAAGTTGCGCACGTTCCGCACCCACGCGCTCGGGTCTCGTCCCACGAAGTAGTGAGCCTTCGCTTCCAGGGGCCGCTCTCCTACTCCCTTGGCAGCGCGGTCCGCCCCCACCAACTCCAGGCCCGCGCTGATGAGCGGGGCGCCCTCCCCACAGCCGCCGCAGTCGGCGCCGGCGGTCAAGCGGGCGCCGCGGGCGCCCAGGGTGAGCCCGTAGTCGAGCCCGCGGGCGGTGAAGTCGACCTGTGGGCTCATCTGCCCACGGTTCTCCTCGAAGGCCAGCGGGAGGCCCTGGATCAGGTGCAGCGGGCGGGAGTCGGCCTGCGAGGCACGCGGCGCCAGTGCCGCATACCAGGAGAGTTGGGCCGCGAGGAGCAGCCCACCGGTCAGTACAAGGTTGCGTGCGTTCATCGGGTTCCTGGACAGCGGACGAGAACCGAGCCCTCGCCCCGGGTGGGGGAGGCAGTTAGAAGCGATGGGTGTAGCTGATCCCACCGCCAAAGTCTTCGAAGTCGAACACGCCCACCGTCGCGGCCAGGCTCCGGTAGCGCGCCCGCACGGCCAGGTTGGCGTTCCCGTTGACGTACTCGGCGATCAGGCTGGTCCCGACGCGGTTGGCGGCCAGCGCCTGGGAGGAGTTCCAGAAATCCAGCTCCAGACCGGCAAAGACCTCGTCGTCATACAGCCCGGCGCCGTAACCCAGGTGAGCCCGGAGGCCCATGTTGCTCTCGGCCAGGTGGAAGCAGGTGGAGAGGTCCTTGCTTGCCACCGCGAACCAGCTGGCGTTCAGGTCCAGGTGATCGAGCGCATCCACCACGCCCACGGAAAGTGCCGGAAGCCCCCGCTCCTCTTTGAGCAGTTGGAGCTTGGCGTTCAGGAGCCACGCGTCTTCCGAGCAGCCGCAGGTGGAGTCCAGGAACGTAGCGCCGATCTCCAGCCGCTCATGCGGCCCGCCGAGGACCCCGAAGCTGTTGAAGCGCTCATGCCCAAAGGCATGACCGGAGACGGATCGCTCGCCGATGGTGTAGGCGCTCGGAGCGAAGAGGAGCCCGGAGACACCGAAGAAGTTCGAGGTTTCCCGGGATACAGCTTCTTGCGCAGCAGCGGGGGCAGCGGCGGAGACCAGGAGCGACAGGGTCAGCACGACGTTGAGAATGACACTTTTCATGGTGGATGGAAGGCCCGGGAAGGAAGCTACCGCAGAGAAAGGCACGCGAAAAAGTTTCCCATACAACTTTCTCGCTCGGGCTGGGAGTAGCACACCACCCTTCTAGGCACGTGTACCACGGAGGCGTGACGACGGCCTGCAGACCCGGCAGAAGCCTGTACCAGCCAATTTCAGGCGGTGGACAGTTCAGTGCAGCCCGTCGCCTAATTGCGGTACTAGTTCGAATCGTGCAAGACATGCGCTCTCCCAGGAATCCTGTTGATTACAGCGCTCCCGCGGTCCTACGTTACCTGGGACCAGGAAACGCCGCGGATGGGCAGGAGGGCGGGGTCCAATTCTCCAATCCGATCGTTAACCTCAGTGGAGCGCGGGATCTCCGGGTATCCGCGGGCGAGGAGGACGGATGAAGATCGGACTGATTGCCATCGCGGGCGTCAAGCTGCAGACGCGTAAGTTCATCGAGCTGGGCATCACCCTGCCGCAGTTCATGAACCGGGGCCGCGTTATCGCGCAGCTCCCCAGCCTGGCGCTGCTCACCCTGGCCGGCGCCACCCCCGAGGACGTGGAGGTGGAGTACCTGGAGGTGGTGGATGTCCACGCGTATGCGGAGCGACCGCGGCTGGACTTCGACCTGGTGGCGCTCTCCACGTACACGGCGCGGGCGTTCGATGCCTACGTGGTGGCGGACGCTTACCGGGAGCTGGGGATGCCGGTGGTCTTCGGCGGTCTCCACGCCACGGTGATGCCGGACGAGGTGGCGCAGCACGCGGATGCGGTAGTGGTGGGCGAGGGCGAAGCGCTCTGGCCGGAGGTGGTGGAGGACTTCCGCCGCGGAGGCAAGGCGGGCCTGAAGCCGTTCTACCGCGAGGCTCAGCCCGGCCGGTACGACCTGGCCCACGCCCCGATGCCGCGCTACGACCTGCTCACCCGTGTGCCCGCGCCGGAGGATGCGGACACGGCGCGCACCGGCCAGATCAACCGGCTGGGTGCGTACAACCGGATCACCGTGCAGACCACCCGCGGCTGCCCCTGGGACTGCGAGTTCTGCGCCGCCTCCCGCCTCTACGGTCCGCGCTACCGCCTGAAGCCGGTGGAGCGCGTTCTGGCGGAGGTGGACGCGGTCCGCGCCCTCTGGAAACGCCCGTTCATCGAGTTCGCGGACGACAACACCTTCGTGAACCGGGCGTGGTCGAAGGAGCTGCTGCGGGGACTGGCGGAGCGGGAGCTCCGGTACTTCACGGAGACCGACGTCTCCATCGCCGAGGACGATGAGCTCCTGGACCTTCTCTACGAGAGCGGCTGCCGGCAGGTGCTGATCGGGTTCGAGAGCGCTCGGGCCGAGGGGCTCATCGGCCTGGACCGCGCGAACTGGAAGTCGCGACAGTACGACCGCTACCTGGGCGCCATCGAGAAGATCCAGAGCCGCGGCGTTACGGTCTGCGGCTGTTTCATTACCGGCCTCGACTCGGACACCCCCGCGGTCTTCGACGAGCTTCGCGACTTCATCGAGCGCTCCCGGCTGCTGGAGGTGCAGATCACCGTGCAGACCCCCTTCCCCGGCACGCGGCTCTACCAGCGGCTAGCAGCCGAGGGCCGGCTCCTCTACCCCGGCGCCTGGGACCGCTGCACCCTATTCGACGTGAACTACCGTCCCCGCGGGATGACCGTGGAGCAGTTGGAAGAGGGTGTCATGCAGCTCTGGCGCGACACCTGGAACGCCCAGGCGCTGGCCTGGCGGAAGCAGCACTACCGGCAGCTCCTCCGCGCCCGCCGCGAAGCGATCCGCTGGCCGCTCCCGGACGAGACGGAGGAGTACTACGCCCTACCTACCAGCGAACCGGCCGTCATCTGAGGCGTAGGGGAGTGAGTGGTGAGTGGTGCCAGCCTGGGAGGCTCCTTCAGGGGCGTTCGGTCGGGTAGGCAGGTTTTGAGGAAGTAAGCGCATACGTGGTACCTGGAACGGGCGGACACCGAGATTCCGCCCTCCGTGCTAACGCTGGTTAGCTGGTAGGGCGGGCGGTCCCTCGCGGTCCCTCGCGGTCCCTCGCGGTCCCTCGCGGTCCCTCGCGGTCCCTCGCCGCCCCGGCCGGGGTTGGTTTTGACCTCGGCCAGGCAGGGCTTGGCCGAGGACTGGTGGAAGTCGCCTCGCTGGGTGGCCTATGGCCCGTCGTCCTCCGGACGGGATCTCCCTTCGCCCCAGCCGAGCCCGCGTGCGCGGTCACTGATTCGATGTCCGTCAGGGCCTGCTGGGCCGCGGACACTACAATCAACCAAGCGCCTATTGAGCACCCTCTGGGAGTAGTGGTGTTGGAGTAGTGGGCCGTACCGCCGCTCCGCCAACCCATCACTCTCACCTGTGGACGTTCGTCCCCGGCGAGTCGCCGGAGCCAACGGGATGCCGGTAGCCAGGCATCGCCACGCACCAGCACGACCCGGTGTCAACAGCGCCTAGAAGCGCGGCCGGAAAGTCAGCACACTACCACGCCGCTCTACTGCCTGTGGGTGCAGAAGCGATATTACTTGGGCTGGTCCGGCTACGGCTTTGGCTCTGCGCCTGTGTTGTTGCCTTCTATGATGTTGCGGAGCTTCATCTCCTGCCGCACCGCGTGGGTCATCGTTTTTTGTGCTTGGGTATCGAGGATCGTGTTGTGAGCGATCAGGTTGTCCAGGCAGCGATCGCTCAGGTCGATGCCGAAGGCTCCGGCAAGACCACGCCGCATCAGGCTGGGCACGCGGAAGGCTCCGGACGCCCCAGAGTCTAGAATTGTATTCCCGGTAACCGTATTGCCCAGGCAGTCCGTCTTCATGGAGACATGCTCCGCGAGCCCAATTCCCTGCAAGCACGCTCGCAGAACATTCCCAGTCACCGAGGTGTAGCGTACGCCCAGCATCTTGATGCCCTGCAGCCAGATGTTGTGGATGCGGTTGGCGCTCACCACACAATCGGACGAGAGGAGTAGATCAATCCCCTCGCCGCTGGTGTCCAGCACATTGCCGATCACCGTAATGGCCCGGCTCTGCATCACCGTGATGCAGTCCGACTGGTAGCCTTGCCGGCCGTATTCGGGCCGGTCAGGTGAGACGGAGGCATACCCCCGCGCGCCCACTTCGATACGGAGGATGCGGTTGTTGTTGAGGATGCCATCCTTGCAGCGGGTAATCCGGATGCCTGCAGGGGAGTCCAGGATCATGTCCGCCGCAGTGTCCACCAGAAAGTCATGGATGTAGCAGCCCGTGATCTCGAAGTTCTCCGATTCAACCAGGTGGATGCCGTAGCGCGCGCTGTAGCCACTGACTTCCAGGTTACGGATCACAACATTCCGGCTGCCGCTGCCAATCAACACGCCGATCCCATAGGAGCCATCGCGGAAGCGTTTAGAGATGGAGATCCCCTCCAGACGGATGTCCTGCCCCTGCCCATGGAGCGCAGCGTTGGACGCATCCATCTTCCCACTGTCGAAGTCGGCCAGGATGGTGCCGGAGCCGGTGAGGATGGCGCCGGCTGGCAGGCGCAGCGGCCGGGTGATCCGGTAGCTGCCCGGCCCCAGATGGACACTCTTCCGCGTATCCAGTGCTTTCTGGAGAGATGCAGTGTCGTCCGCTACGCCGTCGCCGCGCAACTCGGCCGCAGGCGCCGGCCGCCGCGCGGGCTGCGAGCCCCACACCGGTCCCGGCGCCACAACTACCGAGGTGAGTAAAGAAAACCAGGCCCACAATGCCCGGCAACCGCCAGGCTGGTGGGCAAGGGTCAGGGGAGTGCGCATGCCTTGCCTGCTTTCGGAAGAGCGGCAGTAGGTCTGCCACTGATGCTTGAGTGCTTGTAACTCGGGTGCTCTACACACGAGGAATGTTCTTCACGATCGTCCTTTGGCGCGATCTGTGCCTAGTCGATCCCGATGGACCGGTGTCAATTCCGAACCTGCAAAGGAGTAGCTTGGCTGGTTTACTCTTCGGCCCGAGCGGACGCCAGTCCGCGGGCGGCAGTCCCGCGGGCGGCGGCAACGGCCAGCGCAGGAGGAACGAGAGCAAGCGGGCGCGAGCGGCGCATGGGCCGGTCTCCGGCAGCGATGCAGGAGAGCCGGGGCCCGCCGCCTGCCCCGTGCTCCGCTCCGCGTCGCCGCAGTGCAGTCGATCATCCTTACATCAGCACCCCATCCACTGGCTGAAGGAAGGGGGGGACTTCCGATTCCCCCAGCATCTGGCGCAGGTTGACCTCGATGGTCCGGCAGAGGGCAGTCAAGGGCAAGTGATGCGACTCCACGCCGAAGGGCTCTTCGATTTCGTCCCCGATCACATCCAGTCCGAAGAACGCGTGAGACACGAGGAACACCACTAATGGGGTCAGCAGACCCACTGTGTCCACGATCCCGAACGGCAGGAAGAAGCAGAAGAAGGCCACGATCCGGTGACTAAGCACCGTGTAGGTAAAGGGGACGGGCGTACTCTTGATCCGCTCGCAGGCCCCTTGCAGGTTGATCAGTTCCGTGAGGCTGGACTCCAGGATGGCCACATGGTAAGGGTGGATCCAGCCTTGTTTCCGCGCCCACACCAGGCGCTCCGCGATCCCCTGAAGCACCGCCAGTGGCACGTTCCTCTGGCTGCGTAAGGAGGGGATCTCCTCCGGCGGCAGGTAGGACGGAAGTTCCGTGAACGGGTCCGTCTGGCGCAGGTGGTGGCGCAGGGCATGGACAAAGCCGATAGTCCGGTAGACCA
>JAJFMS010000841.1 GCA_020696885.1 Armatimonadota bacterium
CGCGGCGGACCGTGCACAGCAGCGGCTGGCTGGCGTTGTCCCAATCCCAGAGGTCGTGGTGGACCGTCTGGAAGTGCCACCGGCGCTTGCCGGTCTTCGCGTCCAGTGCCAGCACGCAGTTGCCGAACAGGTTGTCTCCCAGGCGCTTCCCGCCGTAGAAGTCGCCGGTGGGGGAGCCGGTGGCGGCGAAGAGGAGGCCGCGGCGCTCGTCCAGCGAGAAGCCGTTCCAGGGGCCGGCGCCGCCGCTCAGCTCGCGACCGCCGCTCTTCCAGGTCTCGCTGCCGAACTCGCCCTTGTGTGGGATGACGTTGAAGCGCCACGCGAGCTTCCCGGTGGGGATGTGGAAGGCGTAGATGTCGCCCGGACTCGCGCCGTAGCCCTCACCGGTAGCCGGGCCGAGAAACACGAGGTCCTGGTAAACCATCGGCGGGGCGGAGAAGCCAAGATACTCCTCCTTCGGCCGCTCGGTGACCAGCTCGCGGACCTCGATCCCGCGCTCGCCATAGTTGGCGTCGGGGCGACCATTGTCAGCGTCCACGCTCACCAGGCGGCCGTCCGGCGTGCCCAGCAAGATCCGCCGCTTCCCGCCGCGCTTCCGGTCCGACCAATACGCCACGGCGCGGTTCGCCATCCGGTGACCGCTGCGCTTCGGGTCTACGGCAGTCCGGTACCGCCACTTCTCGCGGCCGGTCACCGGGTCCAGCGCGGCGATATCCGCCTGGACGGTGCTCACGTACATCGTGCCGTCGACCATGATCGGCGTGCACTGCAGCGGCCGCTGCCCGTCCGAATCCCCGGTGTGGTAGGTCCACGCTACGCCGAGATCGCGGACGGTCTCCCGGTTGATCTGCGCGAGGGACGAGAACCGTCCGGCTCCCGCGTCGTTCCCAAAGTAGGGCCAGGCGGTGTCCCGCGGCGCACCGCTCGCCAGCGAGCAGGCCACGCCCAGCCCGAACACACCCGCCACGCCCCAGCTCACCCGTCGTTTCATCGGCAGCACCTCAACCGGTAGTCAGCCGTATCGAGGGCAGCTTCCTTCCGGGTTTACCGCGCCGGGTCATTGCGCAGTGAACCGGCCGAGGTCCGAGACGCCGCTATCGATCGTGATCCCGCTTGCCGCGGCGGAGACGAGCGATTCGGTCGTTCTGCGAGTCGTAGCGGTTCCAGGCGAGGGCAACGGCGGCAATCATGGCGCCGATCAGGGCAACGAGCGTGGGATTGGCGAGCAGGCGGTCTAACATCAGGCCTCCGGGTAGAGAGCCCAGTATAGCCCGCTTGCTCTAAGAGCGCTTGTTACTTTCTTATTGACCTTTGGCGCCCATCATTGCTCCCTGGCCAGGTGAGCACCACCTCAGCCGGACAGGTCGAAGTACACCTTCAGGGCGGAGCGGTCTTCCAGCAGGTGCATCACCTCGCGATAGCCGTCCAGCCCGGCCACCGGATGCGTCAGCACTCGCTCCGTCACCCCGGGGTAAGTCAGCTCCCCCAGGGAGAGCGCCTGGATCCCCAGCTCGAAGTGCCCGCGATTGCCGTTGACGCTGGAGACGAGCAGCTTGTTGCCCAGCACCCACTCCAGGTTGATCTTGGCGGCGTCGATCGTCACGTTCCGGCTGCCGCCGGTGATGCTGGTCCAGACCAGGGCGCCGTTGATCGCCAGCACCTCCATGGCGCGGAAGCAGGCCTCGGCGTTGCCGGTGGCCTCGAAGATGAGGTCCGGCCGGCCCACGCGCTTCGCCAGGTCCGCCATCGACTCCTCGCGGGTGCTCACGTAGGTGGCGCCGTAAGCCGCCGCGAGCTCCGACTTCAAGTGCGGGCCGGGCGTCGTGGCGAGCGTGTAGACCTCCAGGCCGCGCAGCCGGAGCATCATCGTGGCCAGCAGCCCGATCTGCCCGGCTCCCAGCACGAAGGCGCGCCGGGGCTGCCACACCTGCAGCCGCTGCTGCGCCAGGAACGCCTGCTCGATCGCCTTGGCGCACACGCTGGCGGGCTCCGCCAGCACGCCCAGGTGCTTCAGCCCCACGGGCACCTTCACCATGTATTCCACGTCGTCCACGAAGTACTCGGTCAGGTACCCGTGGCAGAGGTTGATGCCGCGCTCGTAGTAGACTTCCTCGCTGGTGAGGTCGTTGCGGCCGATCTGGTCGTGCAGCGATCCGCCCGGCCGCCGGACGGTGCAGGAGACGTAGTCTCCCGGTTGAAGCTCGGTGACCTTGTCGCCCACCTCCACCACCTGGCCGAAGCTCTCGTGCCCGATCACCAGGTGCTCGCCGCCGGGAGGGGGGTTGCCGTAGAGCGCCTCGTTGATCTCCCGGTCCGTGGCGTCCACGCCGATCTGCAGCACCTTCACCAGCACGGCACGCCCCTCGGGGACCGACACCACGTGCGGGTGCGGTTGATCCGCCAGCGTGGGGACCGGAATGTCCCGGAGGTGGACGCTGTTCGGTTTGCCGGGAAGGACGGCGACGGCTTTCATCTAGGGTAACTCCTCGGAGCGGGTGGTCTCGGTAGTTCATCAGGGGCGCTGGTCCGGCGCTCTCCCATGATGTGCCGAGAGGCCGGGCGCCGCCAAGCGGAAAGAGCAGTCCGCGTCCGGCCCGGCCACGGTGCCGGTTGGACAGCGCCGCGGCTCGTCCCTGCTCCACCGCACCCGGTTAGCACGAGAGGGCGAAACCCGCCGTCTCTTGGATGTGTCGCAACGAACAGTGGATGGTCCACCGGAGGCGCGAGGATGAGATCGACCCGATGTTCCGGCCCCACCGGGCGGCGCGACTTGTTGAAGCTCGGGCTGCTGGGTCTCGGCTCACTCGGCTTCGGGGAGGTCGCCCTCTCCGCGCCGCTCACCCGGTTGCCGAACGCCAGCGACCGCTCGCTCATCCTGTTCTGGATGTGGGGCGGGCCCAGCCAGCTCGAGACCTGGGACCCCAAGCCGGAGGCGCCCGCCGAGGTGCGCGGACCGTTCGGCTCCATCCCCACCCGGATTCCGGGCGCGCGCTTCTCCGAGATCTTCCCGAAGCTCGCCGGTGCCGCGGACCGGCTGGCGGTGGTGCGCTCCCTGCACCACACGATGACCTCCCACAACGACGGCAGCATCGAGGTCCTCACCGGCAAGACCCCCGAGATCCCGGACCCTACCTCCACCGCGATCTCCAAGCATCCGGACTTCGGGATGGTGGTCAACCGGGTGCGCGGTTT
>JAJFMS010000032.1 GCA_020696885.1 Armatimonadota bacterium
CGCACGGAGCAGCAGGCCCTATTGGACCTCCTCCGCTGGCGCTACCGGCCGGAGCACATGCCGCTTCCCGGGCTGCCGCACGACGTTGACTGGGAGGCCCTGTACCGACTCGCGGTCGCCCATCGGGTCACGGGGTTGCTCCACGAACGGATTGAAGCGGGTCTCCGCGACGTGGTGCCGAAGCCGGTACGGAACGAGCTCCGCCATCAGGTGCGCGGACAGGCCTATCAAAGCCTGAAGCTGGCGGGCGAGCTGCTGCGTCTCAGTGCGCTCCTGGAAAAGCAGTCGCTCCCGGTGCTGCCCCTGAAGGGGCCGGTGGTCGCCCATTTCCTTTACGGGGACCTGGGACTGCGGTCGTTCCGGGACCTGGACCTGCTGGTGCGGCGCCGGCATCTAAGCCGCGCCCACGAGCTGCTGGTGGCGGAAGGGTATGTCTGTGACGAGGCCGGCTGGTCGTGGGCCCGGCAGCAAGCATTCGCGGCGGCCGGGGGCCACCATTACGGCTACTGGCATCCGCGGCGCCTGCTCCGGGTGGAGCTTCACTGGCGCCTGTCTCCCGGCAAGCTGAGCTGGCCGGTGGAGACGGAAGAGTTCTGGGGGCGTACCGAGCAGCGGGTGATGTATGGCCAGCCGGTGCGGTGCAGCACCGGCGAGGACATGTTGCTGATCCTCTGCATCCACGGCGCGCGGCACTGGTGGAGCCGGCTCAACTGGATCTGCGATATCGCGGAGCTGTTGCGCCGGTCCCCGGACCTGGACTGGGCCGCTGTGGAGGCCAGAGCTCGCGCGGCGGGCGGCGAGCGGATGTTGGGGCTGGGGGTGCAGGTAGCGCATGACATCCTGGGCATCCCCCTTCCGGAGCCGGTCCACGCCCGGTTGGCGCGTGACCCGGCGATCGGCGAGCTGGCCGCAGATGTCCGGCGGATGCTCTTCCAGGATCTGGACCTGTTCGAGAGCGAGCGCGGCGAGCGATGGCGGTTCTACATGCGCCTGCGGGAGCGCCTGCGGGATCGAGTGCAGTTTGCGGCGGGACAGGTCTCCAACACCCTGTTCTGGCAGACGCTGCACAAGAAGGACGAAGACTAGGGAGCGGAAGCTGAAGTATGCACGATTTATCCACCATCCAATACCGGATCACAGACTCCTTCTTCCGTCACCGCGTGCTCTTCTTCCTGGTTGCAGCGCTCGTTACGGCGTCCGCCGTGGCGGTGATCTGTATCCGCGGCACGGGCGGTTACACGGCCGGCGGCTCCATCTGGGCCAGCCCGGATGATATGGCCCAATCGCTGGGTAGAGATCCGCGCCGGAACGACTGGATGACCCTGGCCCAGGTGAACACCAATCGTTTCAACGACATGACGAATGACGACCTGCCGGGAGGGTTCCTGGACCGGGCGCTCAAGCGGGCGAAGCTCACCCGCCCGATCAACCTCGACCCGCGTGCGCGTGATCCCCGCCTGGCGATGCTGCAAAAAGGGCTGAGCTGCGCGACCCGGAGCGGCGAGGTCTTCGCGATCAGCCTCACCTGGGACAACGCGCCGGAATGCGAGCGGATCGTGGAAGCGCTGCGCGAAGAGTACCTCGAGGTCTCCACCCGCAAACAGCACGCCATTTTCAAGGGCACCCGGGAGTTCCTGGATCAGCAGATCAGGAACTATGAGCGGCGGATGCGCAACGCGGAGCAGGCCCTCATCAACTTCAAACAAGCCAATCTCGGCGATAGCCCCGAGGCCGGGACTGCGGTGGTACGGCAGCTCGCGGAGCTGCGGCGGCAACTGGATGATCTCACGATCACCTCCCGCGATGCCGGCCTGAAGCGCGAGGCGATCCGCGACCGGATCCGGCAGATCAAGCCCACCAGCATCCTGGAGCAGACGGTGGGCGACGACCCGCGGGTGCGCAAGATCCGCGATCTGGAGACGGATCGCGCCCTGCTCCTGGCCCAGTACAAGCCGGGAAGTGACGAGATCCAGGCCGTGGACACGCAGATCGCCGCACTCCAGCAGAGTCTCGCTAAGAAGGACCAGAAGCCGGACCGCAACGTCCTGGAGACCAAACTGCAGGACAACCCGGAGTACCAGGCGCTGAACCAACAGCTCACGGAAGCCCGCATTGAGAGCACCACCCGCGCCTCCCAGATGCAGTTGCTGCGCCAGCGAATCCTCGACTACGTGGACCGTGCGGAGAAGCTTCCGGGCCGGCAGCGCCGGCTCACGGATCGGACCCGCAACTACACCATCCTGAAGACGCAGTATGAGAACCTGCTCAAGCAGCGGGAAGAGGCGGAGATCCAGGGCGACCTCCGCTCCATCACGGCGCCGCGGACCCTGGACCGGATCGGCACGGTGGTGGCGCAGTGGGCCACCACGAAGAAGAAGCTGGCGCTGATGGTGGCCGGCAGCATCCTGCTGGGGCTCGTGCTGGCGGTGCTGGTGGTGATCTTGAGCGAGTGGATCGACCCGTCCCTCCGGTATGCCGAGGACGCGGAGCGGCTCTTCGGGGTTCCGGCGCTGGTGCTGCTGCCCGAGGTTGATGAGCACCAGCTTTCGTCCGGCTGGGGGCCGGCGCTCCCCAGACCCGATGAGCTCTCGCCGGCTTAAGTGCCGCCGGCATGCGCGTCCCCTGGCTTCACCCTTCGACCCTTCGACCCTTCGACCTGGTAGACACAGATGAAATTACACTTCGCGGATAACCGGCCAGCGGCCAGGACGGATCTGGAAGGCGGTCTTCGACAAGACGGCCCGCCCGACTTCTTCCAACACACGCTGGAGGGACTCGAAGTCCTCCAGGGTCTCGCGCAGCGGCTGGAGCCGACCGAGGCGACTCAGGAGCTGGTCACGCAGCTAGACTCGGCCCGGCTCCGGCTCCGGGACGTGTTCGCCGGTGGCATCGTGACGGTCCAGGTGCCGCCACCGCCGTGCATGCCGGAGGTCTTCCGCCTTCATGCAGCAGTGGAGCGTCGTCTGTCGGAGATGCATCACGGCGCCCTAGATGTGCGGCAATCGATCGGTGCGCCGCGCGGGCGGGCGTTCGGCGTAACCAGCGCCATCGGTGGGGAAGGCAAAACCACCGTGGCCCTCCAGTTGGCGCTCCACGCGTCGCAGAGCTCCTACCAGAACGTCTGTCTGCTGGAGCTGGGCCTCACCGGCGATGACCTCTGCGGCCGGCTGCAGATCGAGCCCGAAGGCGAAGGAGTCGTCGGGGTGCTCGAAGGCTCCACGAACACCGTGCGCCGTCTCCGGGTGGAGAGCTTCGAGGAACTGGTGATCCTCCCCGCGGGGAAGACGCCGGCCAGCGCCGCGAAGGTAGCGCGCTCACCACGAGTGGCGGAGCTGATCGCGGTGGTGCGGGAGATGTGCGACCTGCTCATCGTCGACCTCCCCGCCATGGATACCGACAACGCGCTGCCGCTGATCGACCACCTGGACGGCGTGGTCATGGTCGTACGGGCCGGAGCCACCCCGCAGCGGGCGATCCGGCAGGCGCTGGGCCAACTGGAAGCGGACAAGGTGCTGGGGCTGGTGATGAACCGCGGCACCTGCAGCATTCCGGAATGGCTCAAGAAGCGGATCCTGGGTCAATAGCATATGACGCTGCTCTACACCGTCGTCATTGCACTGTTGGGCGGCGTGGTGATCACGAGCGTGGGCTACCTGCTGCTGCTGCTGGCCGCCGCTGTGCTTGCGCGCCGGCAGGCCGACCGGCGATCCGGGTCCTGGGCGCTCACCCGCGACCTGGAGGACTACCGCGTAGCGGTGATCGTGCCGGCGCACAACGAGGAGCCGGTGCTGGCCGCCACCCTCGCCAGCCTGCGCGCCCAGGACTATCCGCAGGGGTGTCTGGAGATCGTGGTCGTCGCGGACAACTGCACCGATCGCACCGCAGCCGTCGCCCGTGACGCCGGCGCCACGGTCCTCGAGCGGGTGGACCCCACGCAGCGGGGCAAGGGCTACGCGCTGTGTTGGGCCGTCGACCACCTCCTGGAGGGCGCGCACCCCCCGGACGCGTTCATGATCGTGGATGCGGACACGTGGGTCTCGCCGGATTTCGTCGGGTTGATGGCCACCCAGCTCCAGGCGCGGCGAGACCAGCGGGGCTGTGCCGCGCTGCAGGGCCGCTACGGGGTGCTGAACTCCCTGGACGGCTGGCGGGCGACGTTGATGTCGGGGGCGTTCGAGCTGTTCAACCACGTCCGGCCGCTCGGCAGCGAGCACCTGGGCCTGGCCGTGGGGCTCAAGGGTAATGGAATGGCCTTTACCCGGGAAGTGTTGGAGCTGGCCCCGTGGGAGGGCCGGAGCATCACCGAAGACATCGACTACGGCCTGGATCTCCTCCAGCACCACGCCATCCGGGTGGGGTACGTGCCGGAAGCGCGGGTGCTGGCGCAGATGCCGGTGACCCGCACGCAGGCTTCCTCGCAGCGAGAGCGCTGGGAGAGCGGACGGTATGCCCTGATGCGCCAGCGGGCGCTGCCGCTGCTGTCCCGCGGCCTGGGCCGGGGAGACGCGCGCCAGTGCGACGCAGCCGTGCAGCTCATGGTCCCGCCGCTGGCGGAGCTTACCGGCTTCATACTCGGTTGGGGCGCCTTGCTGGCGCTGGGCGCGTGGCTGGGCCTGCTGGCGCACCCGATCGCCTGGCAGGGCACGTGGGCGTCCACGGCCGTGGGCCTGGGAGTCTATGTGTTCGGCGGAATGGCCGTGGCGGGAGCCCCGCGAGAGGTCTACGTGGCGCTGCTGCGAGCACCGGCCTACATCCTCTGGAAGTCCACCCTCTCCGCCGCCCGCCTGTTTCGCGGCCGAGCCCCTGCCGGGGATGCGGAGTGGGTGCGAACCGAGCGCCTGCCGATCCCCGAGCTCGTCAACGACGGCGGTCCCGGGCCACGGGTAGGGGAGTCCATACCGTGAATGTCATCATCCCGATCATCGCCGCCGCGCTCCTCGTGGGGCTGGGCGTGCGGCGCGTGACCATGGTCCACTGGGTGCTGCTCTCGGCCTGGATCATGGGGGTAATCGTGGTCTACTACCTCAAGAACTGACCACCGAACTGGACTCGTCCGACAGCCCCGTTTCACTTACCGGCCGCCGAGCCACCGTGCCGGCCCCGGCCAGGTAGCGATGTGGGGGAGGGAACGTGCGGACCCAACGTGCGGTGCTGCGTAGGGGCACTCGCCGTGGTTGCCCTCGCCAGGCCGACCTCCCGGCGTCGGCAGAGCTGTAGCCACCGATCGGGAGCGGTACGGCTTTGCGTACGCCCGCACCGTCGTCGCTTGCAGGGCAACCACGGCGGATGCCCCTACCCGACAACGGCCTTGAGCCAACTCTACTTCCAGGTCGCCCCGTGCCCGCGGGAACTAGCAAACCTCGTTAGGTAGCGACGCTGGGGAGGGAACGTGCACACCCGACGAGTGGTGCTGCGTAGGGGCACTCGCCGTGGTTGCCCTCGCCAGGCCTTCCTTCCAGCGCCGGCAAAGCGGTACCTACCGGTTGGGGTGGTACGGCTTTGCCGGCGCCCGCACTGTCCACGTCTGCAGGGCAACCACGGCGGATGCCCCTACCAAGCAACGACCTCGAGCTTAACTTCCCATCCCGTAGTCGCTTGCCGGGACATGCTCTGCAGGGATTTCACGGAGCCCACAGCCCGGCGGAGACGGAGCAACCGCCCTACGGATCGGCCGTTGCGGGGCTTCCCGGCGCGGCGGTACTGCCGGGCGTACCCGGGGAGGATAACCCTCCCCGGCATCGTCTGCTTCAGGAAAGGTGCGCTGCCACCACCTGCCGCAGGGCGGCGTAGGTGCTGGTGCGGGTCATGTCTTCCATGGAGAAGGTGATCCCGAACTCTTCTTCCACGGTGGTCATCAGCGCCAGGTGGTTCAGCGATCGCCAGGCGGGGATCGTCTCCGGAGAGGACCGGTCCTCGATCTCCTCCACGTCCACGTCGAACGTTCCGGCCATCGTCTGCTTGAGCCGCAGCTCATCCTGTTCACAAAGCACGGTGCCTCCTCTGTATTCAAGCTTCAACGGTCAGCCACTGGGGAAAGTCTCGGCCCGCGGCCGGTTCACCTAGCTCCAGGCGCCACACCTGGGGTTTGTCGTCCACCGCCGGCGCCGGCGCGAACTGCTGCGCGGCATAGAAGCCGGCGGCCGGGGCGTTCTTTTCGGAAGGGATGAAAGCCCCTTCAAGCAGAGCTGCACCCGCCGCCTGCGCCTCGCGGATGACATGGGTCAACAGCGCATCTTCGATCCCACGCCCCAGAACGCGGCAGCTCAGGAGGAACGAGTCGATCTCCCAGGTCAGTGCGCCTTTGCGAACCAGCGCCACACCGGTCAGGCCGCTGTCACCGAAACGGTCCGACACGGTGACCGCGTAGATGCCCCACCGGGCGGGATCGTCCGCCATCGCCCGCACCTCCGCCTCCGTGTAGCGGCGGGTGGTGAGGTTGAACTGGTTGGTCTTGTTGATGAGCTGCGCGATCCGGGGGAGCGTGAAGGGAGTGGCGGCCTCCATCCGGACGCGGATGTCCAGGTTCGCCAGGTAGGCGGCCATGTCCCCGCCGGAGCCGAGCTGCTGCCGGACCGCTTCTCGCGCGCTCTGCTCCGCATAGAGCCGGCCGCGCTGCGTGTCTTCGGCGGTGACGGAGAGCGTCTCGAACACGTCCAGCCCGAGGAGCGTGCGGGTGTAGAGCGCGGGGTCGCGCGGGAGCTCTACGGTGAGCACTTCCGGCAGCCGCTGGCGCACCTGGGCGCGCTCCGCCGGGTTGTCGTCCAGGAAGACCAGGCTGTCGAGGCCGATGTTCAACTCTCGCGCCAACTCCACGAGGTTGCTCGCCTTGTCATTCCAGTTGATGCGCGCGGCCGCGAAGCATTCCCGCCGCAGCACCATGTGCGGATGCGCCTCCAGCACTGGCCACACGTCTTCCGGGTTGTTCTTGCTGGAGATCGCCAGCAGCACCCCCTGGCGCCGCAGTCCGTCCAGGGCACGCTGGAAGTCGAGGAACGCGTTTCCTGGCGCCGCGGACCCGCCCAGCTTGATCTGATCGATCCCGTCCTCACCGATCACGCCGCCCCAGAGAGTGTTGTCCAGATCCAGCACCACGCACTTGCGGACCAGCCCTTTCAGCGGGCGGATGACGCGTACATACTCCGCGGCCAGTACCGGGAGGAAGGTGTCGCTGAACGGCACGCTGGCCAGGTACCAGAGGCGATCGTCGCGGACCCGTGACTTCCCGTGCCGGGCTTCCGCACGCTCCTGGTCGAAGAGCAGCACCTGCGAGGGCCGCTCGCGAGCGAGCACCGCGAGCGCCTCGTTGATCGCCTGGAAGCGGGCGGTCTGGCCGTCCGCATTCGGAAGGTCGGAGATCCCATGCGGGGATCGGTCCGGCTGCGCGAAGGTGTGGAAAAGCAGCGTCGCCGTGGGGCGGTGCCGGCGCACGGCGTCAAAGAGCTGTGCGATCTGGGCGATCCCCGCTTCGCGCTCCGCCGCCGCGTCTTCCGGGGTGGAGCCGCTGTCGAGGTTGCGCGGGAAGAGCGCCGCGGGCTCCAGGAGCACCACGATCAACTCCGGTGCGAACTCGTAAAGGGGGCTTTCGGGCGCCAGCAGGTCCTGGGCCCACTGGTTGAAGTCGCCGGTGTACACGGCCGGGTGCAGCCCGAGCTGCGCGGTACTCACGCGCAGGTGATCGGACAGCGGTGCGAGCGTGCCGGTGCCGGTGAGGGCGACCCGGAGCGTCTGCGTGCCTGGAACCGGGTGGTCCTGCCACGCCTCCCAGAGCCGGGCCACAGCGGTGACGTTCTGGTGCGTGGGGGCGGCGGTGATCAGCCCGCGCACCACCTGCGCGGCTTCCACGCGCTCGTTACGCGCCGCCAGAAGGCGGGCCAGGGCCGTAGCGGCCGGCAGGGAGTCCGGGTAGGCGGCGAGGATCGCTCGCCAGGCCGCCTCCGCCTCCTCCGGCCGGCCGGCCCGCTGAAGCTGTTGCGCGCTGCGGACGGCGGCGCCCGGGTCCTGGTGCGTGCGGGTTTCGGTCTGCTGGATCATAGCCGTCCTGAAGCGCTCAGCCGCGAGCTTCGTCGTGCGGAATGGTGCTGATCACCCGGGCGGGGTTGCCGCCGGCCAGGCTGTACGGGGGGATGTTCCGGGTGACCACGGAGCCGGTGGTGATCACCGATCCCCGCCCGATCGTGACGCCCTTCAGCACCGTGACCCGGGAGGCGAGCCAGACGTCGTCTTCGATCACAATCGGCTCCGGCTGGGGGCGGCGATCGAAGTCACCCACCGTGTGGAAGTCGGTGTCCATGATCAGGCTGTAGTTGCCGATGCCGACGCGGTCCCCGATGGTCACAGAAGCTGCTGCGCAGATGGAGCAGCCGCTGTTGATGGCGACGCGGTCCCCGATAGTGAGCGTCCCGTGCTTCGTTGCGGCGAGCTCTACCGCCACGTGGTTGGCGTGGACGTGCAGCGTGGAGCCGACGTGGATGCGCCCGGCGTTGTTCACGATCAGCCGGCCCTTGACCTGGGAGCGGCCGCCGGCCGAAGTGCACTTGCGGAGCTTCCACCGGCTGATCAGCATCAGCCAGGCTTTTCCCAGGCTGGCCGCCGGGTCCCGGCGGATCCTCGCCAGCAATCGCTCCTCCGCCACCTGTCCTGTCCCCACGGCGCGCGCGAGCGGCTGCGAGTTTCCCATAAGCTGACTGCCCTTCAAAGTGCGGATGACGGCCGCCGGTCGATACCGGTCTCGCCGGCTCAGACATTCAGCCCTGAAGGGAACCGTGCAGGCGAGGGGACCTAGTGGGGCGCCCGGCCAGTAATGGTCAGTCGGGTCGTGTGGGAGCGTGGGGGTGTGGGAGCGTGGGAGATCGGGAGCCTCTGCTCCCCCATACTCCCACACTCCCACACTTCCTTACGGAACCGATCAGAACTGCCCTGGCGGACCATTAGAAGCACGGCGGTGCGCGGGTCGTGCAGCCGTCTCCGGCGCCAATTCCTGCACGCCGGAAGCCGTTTTGGAATGTCGGATGCGGAACGCCGGTCTTACGGTCAGCCTGCGCTCGACCGGTTAGGAACAGAGACCAATAGGGGTGAGAGTGATGATGCAGCCGAGCAGCCTGGGCACCAAACGGGGACTCCTACGGGAGATCGTCCTGACGAGCGAGCGCTTTCACGAGCAGCCGCTGGTGCGGCGCAGCCACCTCCGCTACGTCACCCGCTGGATCCGGAACCACGTGGTTCCCTGGGCGGCGCGCACCGCGTTCTCCGAAGGGGTGCAGAACGTGAACGGCGTTCGCCTCACCGTTCCTCGCCCTCCCGATTGGGGCGGCGGCGGCGAGTTCCACATGGCGCTGGGCACCTATGAGAAGCCGGAGTCGGACTTCCTGAACGCGCGCCTCAAAGCGGGCGATGTCTTTGTGGACGTCGGCGCGCACATCGGCTACGTGTCGCTGCAGGCGGCGCGCCTGGTGGGACCCACCGGCTGCGTGGTGTCGGTGGAGCCGACGGCCGCCGCAGCCGAGCTGCTGCGCGCCAACCTGGCGTTGAACGGCTTCGACTGGGTGCGAGTCTTCGAGGCGGCCATCTCCGACCACGACGGCCAGATCCCGTTCACCATCAATCCGGTCTCCCCGATGTGGAACCGGATCGGGTCCAACGGCAACGGCGAAACGGTGCTGGTCCCCTCCAGATCGGTCGACAGCCTGATGGAAGAGCTGGGCTGGCCCCAGGTCACCGGGCTAAAGATCGACGTGGAGGGAGCCGAGGAGGCCGCGCTGCGCGGGAGCCGGGAAACCCTGGAGCGCAACCCGCAGCTCTTCCTGCTGGTGGAGATGGAAGGCGGCGACCGCAGAGCCGCTTCCGAGAGGACCCTGAGCTTCTTCGCAGGCCTGGGCTACAAGTTCCGGCGGTTCAACCCGTTCGGCCCGCCCCGCCCCGTCACGGAGCAGCAGATCTCCCTGGCGCTGGAGCGGGACTACCGGCCGCTGTTCAATCTCCTGGTGGAGAAAGCGCCGGGGGCGCCGCCGCTCCGATAAGCCGCCCGTCATGCCCGCGCGCCGTAGTTCCCCACTCGCGGGCAACCAACTCGTGGTCCCCACCCGCACGGCTCCCACACCCTCCCTCGGCCGGTACGCCGTGACTTCGGAGCACTGGTAATTGCAGATCCAACTTCAAGCTGTAGCCCCTGGTTCTGCGGATCACTTCGCGCGGAAGAGCCTGCTCCGCTCGCGCGGACTGGCGGGTTGGGGCGTGCTGGCGGCCGTGGTCCTGGGCGCGGCCTACGGGATCGCCCCGATCATCCCGTTCGTGCTCATCGCCGGGCTGGTCATTCCGGTGCTGTTCTGGTGCTATCCGCGCGCCTGTCTCTACACCATTTTCGGAGCGGCGTGCATGGTGGAGGCGTACCCGCTGAGCCAGCCGGACTCCCTGACGGACCGGCTTCCGATCTTCTGGAACGTCAACACGATTGCGCAGGTCTACGCCCACGTCGATTTCCACGGGATTCCCCTGAACCTGATGGAGATCATGCTCCTCACGGCCGGCTTCTTCTCGGTGGTACAGGCGATCTACCTCCGCAGGTTCAGCGTGCGCGTGGGCGCTCTGGCCGGCCCGATCCTCTTCTACACCAGCTTCGTGCTCATGGGCTGGGTGAACGGCCTGGCCACCGGCGGGGAGTCCAACTTCGCGCTGCTGGAGATCCGGCCCCCACTCTACTTCACCTTCGCGTACCTGATGGCGGCCAATTTCGCTCAGGACGAGAAGTGCCGGCAAACGATGCTCCGGCTGGTGGTGATCTGCATCGGCATCAAGGGCATCCTCTACACCTACCGTCTCTATACGGTGATGCACGGGACCATCCCGGATCAGGGCGTTGGCTCCCACGAGGAAGTCTTCTTCTTCAACGCCTTCCTGATGCTCCAGTTGCTCCTGGGGTTGACGGGGGCGCTTCCGAAGATGCGCCTCTGGATGGGCGTGCTGCTCTGGCCCGTAGTCACGGGCCAGCTTGCGTGCAACCGCAGGGCGGCCGTGGCGGCGCTGCTGATCGCGCTGCCCGTGCTGTTGATCCTGGCGTTCGCCGCGCTGCCCCACCGCCGCCGCATGATCGGCACCATCGCCGCCGTCATCGGCGTGCTGTTCTCGGTCTACTACCCGCTTTATCGAAACAAGACCGGGATGTGGGCCCAACCGGCCCAGGCGATCAAGTCTTCCTTCGAGCCGGATGCGCGTGATGCCAGCTCCGACGCCTATC
>JAJFMS010000842.1 GCA_020696885.1 Armatimonadota bacterium
TGACGGCCCCGCCCGGGGTCAGCCGATCAGCTCAGGCAAATATCATCCGAAAGCCGGATTAGATTTCCAGCATCCCGGACACCACTCGGTCTTTCGTGCGGTTCTCTCGGCCGGCGCTCTCGCCGCCGCGGGTCCCGGCCGATAACATCACCGAGCCTTCAATCGAACAACCCCAACACAATTGGGCGATGTTCGGCCAGCGAGAAAAACAGCCCTCAATCCACCCCGCCGATAAACCGATTAATCAACCGTCGCCGGCACGTGCAGGGGGCCCGCTAATGCAATCCATCTCTCACTTCAAACCAATTCGACGCAGGCCCCGGCGCTTCGGTCGCCGCGGCTACAGCCTGATCGACGTGGCGCTGGGATCGCTCGTCATGGCCGCGGGAGTACTGATCTTCGCGGCCTTCTATCCCACGGCCGCCCGCGGATCGAAGATGGCGGGCGCCTACTCGCAAGCATCCAGCGAAGTGCAGCATAAGGTCGACCAGATCCGATCGGTGGGCTACGGGCGCATCAACTACACGGATCTCAAGGCAGCCGGCATCATCGACGCCAGCCCGAACGCCTCCCCCTTCCGGTTCGAGCAGATTGACGGACTCTCCAACCTGCTCTGGAGCCCGATCGGGACGATCACGGTAGCCTCGGCCGGCACCAATCTTACACAGGTCACCGTCACCCTTACCTGGCTGCGGGCGCCCGGCTCGACCCAGAGGAGCAGTCATGCGGTCACGATTCTCGTTACGAACGAATAGGCGCGCCTTCACCCTGATTGAGGTCGGGGTCTCCTCGTTCATCCTCGTGCTGGTGCTAAGCGGCGTGCTGGGGATCATGAACACCGCCGCCCGCCTGGAGCAGAGCGTCCTGCTGCAGCAGGGGACGGACAGCCAGGCCGCCCTGGCCATGAACCGCATGGTCAACGACATTCGCGAGGCCAAGCGCGTCGAGGTAGTCAACGCCTACCAGTTCCGCATCTACTACCCGGTGGTGCGCGCGGACGGCAACTACGACCGCTTCGTAACGGACACCGCGCACTACGTCCAGTACGCCCGGACTACCGCCACCGGACAGGTCAACGCCAGCGGCGGCTATCTCTGGAAGAGCACGGACTTGCTGGCCGGCTCCCGCATTGCCAAGGACCTGACCAATCTCACCGTTTCGCTGCAGGGGAACAACGCGATCCGGTTGAGCCTGCGCATCCAGAAGAGCGGTGTCAACCGCAGCGGCGACACGCAGCTCAACGAGCGGGTGCTCTACCTGCGCAATTATTGACGCAACTGTTAATCAAGCCGTGAACGCAGCGAACGAACCGTGTCTCGAGCCGCCGCACCACGCGGCGAGGTGGAGGAGGTAGTAACGACGATGAAGTACAAGGGCTCTACCGCTTCCGGTGCTGCGGGTCTGCGGCGCCGACTGCGCCACGATCGCCGGGGCTCGGCGCTGCTGTTCGGCACGCTGCTGCTGATGGTGCTCACCGTAGTGGGTATGACGCTGGCTAGCGGCGCGCTGCAGTCGCTGCGAATCGCACGGATCCAGCAGAACACGTCGATTGCCTTCAACCTCGCCGAGTCGGGGGCGGAGCGGGGAGTCCTCTATCTCCGCTCCCAGTCTGCGCCACCCGCCACCACCAGCGCCTTCGATCCCTTCGGCGGAGCGATCACGCTCGGAACCGGCACTTACCAGGTGTCCATCGATCCGGACGACACCAACCCCTCCGTGATCAACAAGCGCTTCAAGGTGCGCAGCGTCGGCAGGAGCGGCAACCGGCAGGAGACCGTGGAGGTGTACCTGCAGTTGGGCAACTTCGGCCGGTACGCCTACTTTACGGACTACGAAACCTCCTCGGTGAGCTCCGGCGTCATCTCATTCAAAGCCGGTGACGTGATCGACGGGCCGGCGCACAGCAACAACACGAGCAGCAGCGAGTTCAACATCAACTGGAACAACTCCACCTCGTCGATCTTCAAGGAGATGCTCACCAGCGTCGACCCCACGATCATCTACGCCCCTCGCTCCCCTGGCAGTGAGACCGAGTGGCAGAGGGTATACGGGGCCGGCTCCCGCGGGTTCCGCACTGGGGTCACCCGGGTGGAGCTGCCGGATACCACGGATGTCCAGCGGAATGCTGCATGGGGCGCCGCCAGCGGCTTCCCCTCCACGGATGGGCTCTTCGTCAACGGCTCCACGCCGGATCACGGCCTCTACATCCGCGGTGATGCCACCCTCTCCTTCGCCGTAACGTCGCAGGGGTGGCAAACCATTACCGTGGTCCAGGGAACGAACACCTGGGTGGTCACGATCAAGCTGGACACCAACCAGACGGTGGTGACCAAGGGCAGTTCCACCACGACCTACGCCGGGACGACCAACGGCGTGATCTACAGCACCGGGAACATCACCAGCCTGACCGGCCAGTTTGCCGACAGCCTGATGTCCGGCAGCACCCTGGTGCGGCGGAATGCCTACACCATTGCCACGGACGTGGCCAACGGTAAGAACATCACGGTGACGAACAACGTGACCTACCGCACCCCTCCGGACCGGACCCAGGCCTGGGATGCGGCCATCAACCTGCGCAGCGCGGCCCTGGGCCTGGTGGCGCGGAACGTGATCGTGGCCAGCAACGCGCCGACCGACCTCTCCATCCACGGCGTGGTCCTGGCCGGCGGCCGGAATACAACGGACGGCTCCTTCTACGTGACCAACTACAGCAGCAAGACCCCCACCGGGGACCTGCACCTGCTGGGAGGGGTCATTCAGAAGAAGCGCGGCCCGGTAGGCACCTTCAACTCCACCGCCGGAACCCTGAGCACCGGCTACGACAAAGACTACAAGTACGACGAGCGGATGGCGGTGAACCCCCCGCCCTACTTCCCGACCACCGGCACCTATGAGCGCCTCTCCTTCCGGAGAGTGACCGGGGGCTTCGGGAGCTAGCGGATGGAGTGTTGGAGTAGTGGAGTGATGGAGTAGTGGGTACTGGTGCGGCCTTTCGGCCGCGTTTCCCCCAACTACTCCATCACTCCATCACGCCACTACTCCCCCCTCTCTACTTGGGGAACAGCGTGCCGGCCTGGAACTTCTCAATGGTCTGATTGGTAGCCAGGCAGAACAGCCCGAAGTAGAACACCGCCGCCACCACCAACCCCAGCCGCTTCAGCGGCGACGGGCGGAAGGCCAGCGGCAGGATCATCTGCGTGGGCGTGAGCTGCGGGAAGCTGTAGACCAGGATCCCGATGGTCACGTAGATGGCTACGAACCCGTAGTAGAGCACCTTCGCCTTGCTGCCGGCCATGGCGTGCATGCGGGTGCTGCCGGACCAGAACGCATCACACCACCGCCGGGCGATGCCGTCCATGGAGCTGAACTGACCCGGGAGCATGATCATCGCGCCGCAGACCAGCGTGAGGATCAGGAAGACCGAGCCCTTCGCGGCGCCGAACTCCTTGGCCAGCGTGGTCGCCGCCGCCAACTCCGCCACCTTCTTGCCGAAGTAGTTGTTCTCCGGAGTGATGAACGCTGCACCGAGCACGCACGGCAGCATCATTCCCACCACCGAGCCCCAGGCCCACAAGCCGAACTGGTCGAACTTGAGGTAGCCCCACCAGAGGTTGAAGCGCCGGATCCCCTCTTCGTCCGCGCGGGCCATGGTGCCTACGTGGTCCAGGGTGACGTCATCCCCGCCCACGGCGGAGCCGATGGCGCCGACCTTGGAGCCCATGCCCCAGCCCTTCTCCCGCACGAAGTTGCTGGCGAGGATGTTGCCCATCCCCCCAATACCCGCCAGGCCGGCCACGGAGCCGATCAGACCCCACTGGATACCCTCCTC
>JAJFMS010000843.1 GCA_020696885.1 Armatimonadota bacterium
GAAATCGAGGACCCCTGCTTCCAGTTAGAGTGGGCCGATACGTTCCGTGCCGGCCGTGAAGCGATCCAGCGCGGCGACCACGACGTTTGCCTGGTTGACTACCAACTGGGCGACGGGGACGGCGTTGAATTGGTGCGGCAGGCGGTTGCGGAAGGGTGCCAGGCACCGCTGATTCTGCTCACCGGGCTTCGCAGTCGCGAAGTGGACCGCGCAGCGATGGAGGCTGGTGCGTCGGACTACCTGGTCAAAGGCACCATCACTGCGGATAGCCTGGAGCGCGCTCTGCGCTACGCGATGGAGCACAAGCGGGTGCTGCGCAAGCTCCAGGCGGCGCACGAGCAGGTGCGGCACCTGGAAGGCATCCTGCCGATCTGCATGTACTGCAAAAAGATCCGCCAGGACGAGCACCTCTGGCAGCGGCTGGAGACCTACCTGGCGGAGCACACCCAGGCCCGCTGCAGCCACGGGATCTGCCCGGACTGCTGGGAAGAGGTAATCGTGCCGCAACTACGAGAGCTGGGGCACGAAGACGTGGCTTCCGACGCGGGGAACTGAGCGGGCGCGCGGGGGAGGTTCGCCCCACGTTGAAACGCGGGGCTAGCAGCTCGGTCGTCCCTACGGGACTGCGGGCGGGACCGACAGTGGGGAACGGGACCTGTCGTTCGCGCAGGTAGTCCCAGAGAGCGAACGCTACACGAGGCGGCTCGCTACGATCGCTAACAAGACAGCCACTGCCCTGATCACTTGCGATGCGGCGCAGGCAGCGAGTGTCCAGACTGAGCGTCGTTGCGGTGGCCCGCCATTCCCAGCCCTCCGGCCCAGGTGCGGATGATCTCCCGGTACATGCGCCAGCGAGCGAGGTGGCCCCGGAAGAAGCCGAGCTTCTCTTCCTTCATCGAATGCGTGACGCCCGACCACGGGACGGTGGTGACTCGCCAGCCCTGTTCTCGTGCGGTGCGCGTGAGGAGGTATTCGATCCCCTGGCGGCTGGCGTCCAGTCCCGGCAGCGAGAGGAACGCCTCCCGCCGGATGGCGCGCTGTCCGGAGACCCAGGGCGCCACCACGTGGGAGAGATCGGTCGCGCCGCGTCCGCCCCGGAAGATGCCCACGGTCATCTCCGCGGCGCCGGAGAGCACCGGTTCCGCCAGATGATGCACGTGGGGCAGCGAGAGACCGCGCAGGTCCGCGTCCAGGAAGCAGAGCACCGCGGCGCTGGTGCTCAGGGCTCCCGCGCGCATGGCGGCGCCTTTGCCCTGGTTGGTGGGGAGGTCGACCACTCGCGCCGTCACGCAGTCCCAGGCCGCCTGGGAGGTCCCGTCCGAGGAGCCGTCGTTGACGACGATCAGCTCCCAGCCGGAGGGCAGCGGCTCGAGAGCGCGCAAGACCGCACCGATCCGGGACTCTTCGTTGTAGGCGGGGATGATCAGGGCGACGTCCAAGAGGCGGCTCCGGAGTAGGGTGCTGGATAATGATACCCACGCCCGAGCAGAATTCCCCGCAGTCCCGCATCGTCCCGGGCCGATCACCGGCCGGCTTGCAGTCTCCGGGCTAACCGCTTGGCGGCGGCTTCTATGTGGGTCTCCAGTGTAATCAATGGCAGCGCGGCGGCTCCGGGCGTCCCCACGCGCCAGATAAGCCGCCGGAAGTTGATCCGGTCTTCCGCGCCCCAGGTGTACTTGTACGGCTCGTCGCCCCGGAGGAAGTCGAAGATCCAGGCGCCTTCCTGGGCCGCTTCCTCGATGGCGTGACCCGTCAGCACCGTCCCGGGGCTCAGCCGGGCGAGCGCCGGATCGAAGCCTCCCGCGTAGTAATAGCCGCGCCGGTTGCAGACAAAGCAGTAGAGCGCGGCGCGGATCGCGCCCCCAAGCTGCAGGGTATGCAGGCGTAGCCAGCCCCGCTCCAGGAACCCGTGCGCGGCCTCGTGATGGAAGCTCCGCACCCGCGCGCTGGAGAACACACCGGGCAGCCGGCGCTTTCTCCAGCGTGTCTGATGCAGCTCGAAGAGCGCGTCCAGCGACTTCCCGAGCGATTCCGCATCGGCAGTGGCGAAGACGCCGCCTTCCGCCTCCAGCTTGCGCTGGTAGTAGCGGAGGTTGGAGCGCATACGGCTGGAGATGGCGGCCCGGAACCGCTCCGGGTCGGCTTCCAACATTAGCGCCGGGCACACCTCCTGCGCGACGAGCACGTCCCGACATCCGGCGGGGAGCGGAGCGTGGTCCAGCGCCGAGTCCGTTGGGAGCTGCTGGAAGTCTGCGAAGTCCCACCCGGGGATCGACCGGACGGCGTACGGGATCAGCGCCTCCAGTGCTCGCGCTTTCTGGTCCGGGTGCGCCAGGAGGTCCAGGTAGTCCGTGTTGCCGGTCCCCACCAGTGACAGCCGCCGGAGCGGCGTGCCGTAGTACCGCCGGATGAACAGCGGCGCGAGGGCGGCGAGGTGCGGTCCATCCCACGCCGCCACTACAGCGAGGCGGCCCCTGCCCAGGTGCTTCCACCACGGGAGCAGCCACTCCGGGGACTGGAACGGCGTGGCGGAGGGGCAGTGGTCCCAGAGCTCGGACCAGGGCTCACGCAGTGCCTCGAGGGAGGTGGTGATGGTTTCGAGGCGGAGGGGCATTGGGGGGATGTGCCGGTGGTGGGAGATCGAAGCCGGCGCTGGGATCCGAGTAAGAGTAAGAGAATGAGTAAGAGTAAGATTCTGGGCGCAGACCTGTGTGGCCGACTTCGCAGCCCATCCGAACACCGAACACCGCGCGCAGCGCTCCCGAGAAGGCGCTTGCGCCCTCCCCGTGGAACTGGCGTGCGGGTCGGCGGAGCGCATCGGCCCCTGAACTCTCGCTCATGCCGACTTCAACTGCCAACACGATCATCGCCACGGACTGCGGCAGCACCACGACCAAGGGCATCTTGATCGAGCGGTACGGCGACGAGTATCGCCTGGTCACGCGCGGCGAGGCTCCCACCACGGTGGAGGCGCCGTTCGACGACGTGACGGTGGGCGTGGTGAACGCCGTCCGGGAGATCGAGGAGCTCACCGGCCGCAAGTTCCTGGAGGACGGCAAGGTGCTGAGCCCCCGGGACGCTCACGGCGACGGGGTGGACCTGTACCTCTCCACTTCCAGCGCCGGCGGCGGGCTCCAGATGACGGTGGCCGGCGTGGTGAAGTCGATGTCCGCCGAGAGTGCGAACCG
>JAJFMS010000844.1 GCA_020696885.1 Armatimonadota bacterium
TCACCGGACCGCCGTCTCCCTTCCCGATCCTTCCATTGTACAACGGGCGGATCCGCGTTAGGATACGAAATCGGTGCGGGGAGTTTGGACAGGATTAACGGGATGGGAGGCGGCGGCAGAGCACGGCAGCATCCCATCCCTCGGCCAAGACATGCCTGGCCGAGGCCTTCTCGCGACCATGGCAGGGCGGAGAGAGACCGATATCCGTGTCCGCCCCGTCCGGCTGCCCGTAACACCTTGGCCATCGTCCCTAAGCGTCCATTCGGCTCGGGCCCCGGAGCCGGGTCAGACCCTCAGCTCCAGCGCCGTCACCGAGGCGGGCGGGAAGGCGATCGGCAATTCCACCGGCACGTCGGCCGTCTGCACCTGCATCGGATCGCCGTTGGCGGAGGTGAGCTCTACCCATGGGTCGGCCGCGATCCGGAACGACTTCCCGCTGCGAATCGGCTTACCGTCGATCGCGAGGCGGCAGCTCAACTCCCGGGTGCGGTGGGCGTTCACCACGTGGAGGTAGAAGGTATCGCCGGTCCGGCTGGCGGTGACGTCCAGTTCCGCCGGCCCGCCGCTGCAGCCGCCACCTTGCCCACCGGCATGATGTACGCGGCGCCGCGCGGCGTGGGGAGCATGATGACGTTGGTCTGCCAGCGATTGCCGCAGAAGTCCCCCAGGTTGGCGATCTTCAGCAGGTCGCCGTGCCGCTCGTGGAGGTTCATGAACCGGGCGTAGGCCACGCCGGTCGCCCAGGCGGAGTTGAGGTCGCACCGGTTGCGGCCCTGCATGGTGAAGTGACTCTCCGTCATGGCCAGGGCGAACCGGTGTTTCTCCACCTGCTGGCGCATCTCCGTGAGCTTCCGCTCCTGGCGCTTGACGGAGCTCATCAGCACCTCCCAGGTGGCGGCGGGATCCTGGTGGTACTCGCCGTCGCGCAGCGGAGCGCCGGGATCGAAGAGGTGATGGAAGGCCAGGTAGTCGAGGTGCTCGCCGGCCCGTTCGATCATCGCGGGCGCCCAGCCGGAATCGCCCCAGCCGATCAGCTTGATGGAGCGGTCCACCTTCCGCATCGCCTGGCTGAACTCGATCGTCTTGGCGATGGCGGCGTCCCGCTTGAAGCGCTGGTTATCGTAGGAGGTCTCGTTGCCGAGCTGCCAGTACCGGATCGGCAGCGGCTCCCGGGTTCCGTGGCCGATCCGCTCCGCATTGCCCGGGTTGTTGCAGTAGTCCACCCACTCCGCCGCCTCGCGTGCGTCTCCGGAGCGGTTCTCGCCCAGGCGGTTCGTAGCCCAGCGAGGGTCGCCTTCCGCCTCGAAGTTCACGCACATCAGCGGCTCGGCCTTTACCTGGCGGCAGAAGTCCACGAACTCGGCGGTGCCGACCTGGTTCGTCTCCACGCCGCCCCAGGCGAGGTTCTGCATCGGCTTCCGTGCCGCGCGCGGCCCCACGGCCTCGCGCCACCGGTAGTAGCCGCAGAACAGGCCGCCCCAGCGCATCATCGGCGGTGCGAGCTCCTGGGTCGCGGTGATCAGGTCCGGCCGCCACCGGCGCTCCAGGTGGTCCCACGAGGCCTCCACGGAGCTGTCCGTGGTGCCGAGCGGCTCCATGAACTGCATGTAAAGGAAGGGCGAGAGCTCGAACCGGGGCTCCGGATCGATTTTCAGCAGCCCGGGGCCGTCGTTCTGGCCTACCGCGGCGGTAGGCAGCAGGGAGGTGGCGGCGCCGGCCGCGAGGAGCTCTCGCCGGGAGAGGCGGGTTCGGGGTGTGTGGTGGGGCATCGGGTTGGGTGGAGCGTTTCAGGGTCAGCGGTTACTTGGAGCCGCGACGCGATTCTGCCTCCCCGGAAGGTGTCGGTTATCGAGTAGGGGCAACGTGGTCTTAGGAAGGAACGACGCTCCGTGCGAGATCCTTCGCTGCGCTCCAGGATGACCTGGTAAGAGGTTGGGACCGGACGCGCAGGTGTTGGGATGCCGTCGGTCCAAGGTCGCAGGTTTCCGGCTCGCGGGGGCGGAAAGGTCCCGCGGCAAGTTTTGACCGGAGAGACCCAATGAAGTCGCGAGCCGCAGTGCTGTACGGGCAGAAGCAACCGTTCGTGGTAGAGGAGGTGGAGCTGGACGGGCCAGGCCCCGGGGAGGTGCTGGTGGAGATGGCCGCGGGCGGCATCTGCCACAGCGATTGGAGCGTGGTGCAGGGGATCATCCCGAAACAGCACCCGATCATCCTGGGCCATGAAGGCTCCGCGCGGGTGCTGGAAATCGGGGAAGGGGTGAAGCTGGTGAAGCCGGGCGACCCGGTGATCCTCTCCTGGATTCCGGACTGCGGGCACTGCTACTACTGCATGTCCGGCAAGGCGAACCTCTGCGACGGCCGTCAGCCGTATGCGGACGGCACGCTGGGCAACGGGATCATGCGGTTCCATAAGAACGGGCGCCGCATCCGCCACTACAACGGCGTCTCGTCGTTCTCGCAGTACGCGGTGGTACCGGAGCGCGGCTGCGTGGCGATCGACCCGCGCGTGCCGCTGGACCGCGCCGCGCTGATCGGCTGCGCGGTGAGCACCGGGGTGGGTGCGGTGATCTTCACCGTCAAGGCCGAGCCCGGCTCCACGGTGGCGGTGTTCGGCGCCGGGGGCGTGGGGCTGAACGCGATTCAGGGCGCCGCTATCATCAGCGCCAGCCGGATCATCGCGGTGGACGTGAACCCGAGCAAGCTGGAGATGGCGCGGGAGTTCGGGGCCACGGACGTGGTGAACGCGGCCGAGACCGACCCGGTGGCGGCGATCCTGGAGCTGACCCGCGGTATTGGCGTGGACTACGCGTTCGAGGCGATCGGGCGCGCGGACACGATCCGGCAGTCGTTCGAATCGCTGTGTAAGGGCGGCACTGCCGTGGTGATCGGCATCGCGGCGAAGGAAGAGCTCATCTCGATTCCGCCGCAGAACCTGGTGTACGGGGAGCGGAAGCTCGTGGGCAGCTTCTACGGTTCCACCCGACCGCGCGCCGATTTCGCCCGGTTTGTGGACCTGTACCTCTCCGGGCGGCTGAAGCTGGACCAGCTCGTCACGCGCGAGTGGAGCATCGACCAGATCAACGAAGGCTTCGCCGCAATGAACGCCGGCGAGGTCGCCCGCGGCATCATCAACCGGTACGCCTGACACGCCGCCCACCGCGGGAAGGGAGAGTTTTGACAGGATAACAGGATCATGAGGGATAGGATGCGGCGCGACCGAATCCCCCCATACCCATCCTGTAATCCTGTCAAAACTCTTCCTAGTCTACAGTCCAGCACGAGCCGCAACAGGATTGGTAGGACCAGCGGGAGCTGGTCCGGCAACAACTCTGGCTGTTGCGCCCGTCAGCCGTCTGGGCCATCCATCAAGCCAGCCCATCCTTTCCCATCCCGTAATCCTGTCAAAAACTCTTCCTGGCCTACAACGGTGCCAGCCTTGGCAGGCCGGGCGGCCAGGTGTCCAGCAGCGCTTGCTAGCCCTCTCCCTCCTGCTTGGTCCCGTTATCCTGTCAAAAGCTCTCCGTTATCCATAGCAAGTCCGATAGCGCCACTCACACGATCGGAGTAACCCGGCCTCGCAGCTACCCCTAAACTTGCGGAAACTCCTGCCGATAATGACTTCGCAGCCGGGCAGAACGCCCGAGTTGCTCCCGCCTTCTCTAACAGCCGGCCAGTGCGCGGCCGCAAGAGGGGACCGACTAGAAAGTCGACGCGGCCGATGAGTCGCTTCGG
>JAJFMS010000845.1 GCA_020696885.1 Armatimonadota bacterium
ATGATGATTACTGGTCAGAAGAACTACTAATCCAGGTGCTCGTGCAGCCAGGCGAGCATCCGGTCTTTGTAGCCCTGGAACCGCGGCTCTTTCTCCCAGTTGATGACCCCGTGGATCCCCTCGTCTACCGTGATCAGGTCGCAGGGGATGCCGGCGCGATTGAAGAGCTCTACCGCCAGCGTGGCCTGCTCGTAGCGCACGGCGTCGTCGCGGGTGCCCTGAATGAAGAGGAACGGCGGGGTCTTCTTGGAAAGGTAGGTGTCCGGAGAGGAGGCGCGCAGCTTTGCTTTCCCGGCCTCGTCCAGGCTGTTGATCCCGAAGATCGGGCCGATACCGCCAGGGAGTGGGCCGTCCTGGGTGCGGCGGAGGTTGAACTGCTGAAACAGATCGATCGGCCCGTAGAACGAGACCACGGCGGCCACGTCCGCGGGAGCGCGGTTCCGGGCCCCGATCACGTTCACCAGGTGACCGCCTGCCGACTCCCCCATCAGCGCGATCTTCTTCGGGTCGACCTTATACTCGCGGGCGTGCTCCTTCACCCAGACGATGGCGCGCTCCACGTCCTGCTCCGCGGCGGGCAGCGGGTGCTTCGGCGCCAGGCGGTAGTCGATGCTGAACCAGGCGTAGCCGGAGCGGTCCAGTACCGGGAAGAGCGGCCGGATGAAGTTAGCTGTCTTGTCGCCGCCGGTCCAGCCGCCGCCGTGCACGAGGATCACGGCCGGGAACGGCCCCTTGCCCGGCGGGATGTGCGCATCCAGCAGCAGCGGCACCGGCTCCCGGGTGTACTCCACGTTCTCCATCACCCGGTACGGCCCCGGTGTGACGCTGGCGGCGACTTCGTTCTTCGTTTCGGGCTTGAACAGCAGCGGGGCGAACTCCGCCAGGTAGCGGCGCCAGACCCGCCACGTGTGGCCGCCGGTGGTCTCTACGCCCACGTGCGCGATCTTCTTCTCCTTCAGCCAGGTGCGGATCTGCCGGTTCGGCGCGATGAGGCCGTCTTCCGTGCCGCAGCCGATCCAGAGGAGCCGGAGCTTCGCGCTGTCCTGCGCGTCCAGTCCGGGAAAGGTGGCGTCCAGGTCCTGGCTGAGTCCGCCGGCGCTGAAGGAGCCGACCCAGGCAAACCGGTCCAGCGCGTTCAGCCCGACGAACAGCGACTCGGCGCCGCCCATAGAGAGCCCGGCGATGGCGCGGGAGCCGCGGTCCGTGGCCGCGCGGTAACCCTTCTCCACCTGCGGGATCACCTCCGTGAGCAGGGCATCCCGGAACCGGTCGAAGTTGCGCTGCCGCAGGCCAGCGTCGCGGAAGCCGGTGGGCGCCACGATCTCCGGCGCCCCATAGCCCAGCGGCATCACCACTAGCATCGGCTTCGCCTTGCCGCGCGCGATCAGGTTGTCCAGGATCACGTGGGCGCGGCCGACCGCGCTCCAGCCGCTGGCGTCGTCGCTGAAGCCGTGCAGCAGGTAGAGCACCGGGTAGCGCTTGCTGCCCCGGGGATCGTAGCCCGGCGGGGTGTAGACGAAGAAGTCTCGCTGATCGCCGACTACCGTGGAGCGGTAGAAGTGCCGCTGCAGCGCGCCGTGCGGCACGTCGTTGACTTCCCACGGCAGCGAGGCGGGGCCGGGCACGTGGACCATGCTCTGCGTGTTGAGCAGGTTCGGCTTCATCAGCGGGTTGAGCGGGTCGATCAGGCTCACGCCGTCCGCTACGAACGAGTAGCCGTACAGGTCCGGATCCAGCGGCTCCGTGCTGACGCTCCACACGCCCTGCTCGTCCTTCTGCATCGGCTGCCGCGGCGCTCCCTCGCGGGCGAGCAGCACCTCCCGGGCGTTGGGCGCGCGGAACCGGAAGGTGACGCGGTTTCCCGCCAGCACCTCCGGTGAGCGAAGCGGCGGCTGCTGCGCGCGGGCGGCGAGGAGGGGCGTGAGCGAGGCGGCCAGCAGGGCGATCAGGCCCCAGCGAGGGGCGCTGGACTTCAGTGTGGTAGATGTCATCAGTGTCGGAGAGAGCAGGGCGAAGGTCAGGGTGCGGAGGCGGGCGCCTCCGCCAGGAGCGCGGCGAGATCCAGGGGGCGCGTATACATCGCGAGCCCGCCGTCCGGAGTGCGCGGCCACTCTTCAGGACGCCGGTCCCGGTACAGCTCCACGCCGTTGCCGTCCGGGTCGTTCAGGTAGAGCGCCTCGCTGACGCCATGGTCGCTGGCTCCGGTGAGCGAGATCCCGGCCGCGACCAGGCGCCGCAACGCGTCCGCCAGTGCGGCGCGGGAAGGGTAGAGCACGGCCAGGTGATAGAGGCCGGTGGCGCCCGGTGGCGGCGGCTCGCCGCCCCGGCTCTCCCACGTGTTTAGCGCAATGTGGTGATGGTAGCCACCCGCGGAAAGAAAGACCGCTTCCGAGCCGTAGCGCTGGGTGATCTGGAAACCAAGCACGCCCTGGTAGAACGCCAGGGCGCGCTCCAGGTCCGCGACCTTCAGGTGCACGTGCCCGATCGACATGCCCGGGTCAATAGGAGGCATGGTCCGCCTTAGGTTACGCGATGTCCCTCGACTCGGATTTCGGCCCGGTGCCGCCGCCGAAGACGCTGAGCACGCGGTACTCCCGGTCTTCCTTCACCATCACGTAGACCATCCGCACCACCACGCCGTCTTTGCCGGTGAGGGTGACGCGGATCTGGACCTGCTCCGCCTTCTCGTCGCAGCGGGCTTCGCCGAAGGTGACGGTCTTGTAGTTCACCACCTGCGGGTAGCCGCGCCGCATCATGGCGCGGAACTCCTCGGTGGAGTCGAAGTTCTCGCGGAGGGAGGAGGCCTGGAACTTCTCGGCAGCTTTGAAGTCGTCCGCGCGGAACGCCTTGAGCTGGCCCTCGATGGCGCCAGTGACGGCTTTCCGCTCGGCGGGGGTCAGGTCGCGGAGCTTCGGTTCGGCGGGGTCGCCCTTCTCTTCCGCAGGAGCAGCCAGCGCGGGCGGCGTGGCCGAAAGACCGATAACGGGGCCTCCCATCAGCATGAGCACGCCCGCCGTTCCGAGCGCCTGGAGTAGTCTCTGTCGCCGCATCGCCGCCTCCGTCGAGTCGTCGTGGTGAGTGGTAGGAGATTGTACCACGGGGGCCTGCCGAGCGACGATGGAATTACAGTTCCGGCCGGATTACGGCCATCCGGACGGTGCGCGCTTCCACCCGTTCGAGCAGC
>JAJFMS010000846.1 GCA_020696885.1 Armatimonadota bacterium
CCTAGGAAGTGAGGTTCGCGAGATTCGGAGAGCTTTTCTAGTGCAGCAATGCCACCTCCACGGCTTGACGTTGCCCGTTACCGAGCGGTTGCCCGGAGTCCCGGAGGCATCCGGGCAGCACCTATCGGAGACGGCGACTGCGGTCGTGAAGCCGTGCCCGGATGGCTCCGGGACTCCGGGTCAATCGTGCCCTTGCGGCCGCCGCAGCATGCCCGAAGTGGCCCGCCCAGCGGCCCAGCAAGGAAACCGCGGCGGTGCCCGACGAACTTAATCCTGGCCTTCATTTCCGACCGTCGCATCCGATCTCGATCGAGGATCCCCAATGAGCATGGAAACTGCTGTCGTCAACGCCTCCGACGTCCGAGCGGAGCCGATCCTCTCGACGCTCGTGCCCCGTGGCGCGGCCGAACAGCTCCAGGCGGTACCGGTGGAGCTGATCGGCGACGTGGTGACGATGGCGATGTTGGACCCCAACGACGTATTCGTCATCGACGAGCTTCAGCGCATTACGGGCAAGCGGATCCGGGCGGTGGGCATCTCGGCTCCGGACCTGCGCGCGGTGATGGCGAAGGTCTACTCGGCGTCCAACATGAGCGCCGGGCCCAGCGAGATGATGAGCGACAACTCGAAGTCCAACACCGTGATGTTGGGCGGCACCGCCGTCTCGCCGGACGCGCCCACCATCGTTCTGCTCAACAACGTGCTGGAGCAGGCGATCCACCAGCGGGCCAGTGACATCCACATCGAGCCGTACGAGAACCAGTGCCTGGTGCGGTTCCGCATCGACGGCGTGCTCTACGATTTCCGGCCGATGAACCCGGAAGAGCACATCCCGCTGATCTCGCGCATCAAGATCCTTGCGAACATCGACATTGCGGAGCACCGCCTGCCGTTGGACGGCCGGTTCTCCATCTCGCTGGTGGGGAAGCGGTGGGACGTCCGCGTTTCCACGGTGCCCACGCAGTTCGGTGAGAAGGCAGTGCTCCGAATTCTGGCCAAGGACGCCACCACCATCAGTCTGGAAGAGCTGGGGATGCTGGAGCGAGAGCGCCGCATCTTCGAAGGCATCATCTCGAAGCCCCACGGGATGCTCCTGGTCACCGGGCCTACCGGCTCTGGCAAGACCACCACGCTCTACACTGCGCTCCGCTCCATGGACACGGTGGGCCGGAACATCATCACCATCGAGGACCCGGTGGAATATGAGCTGCCGCGCGTGTCCCAGATCCAGGTGCACTCCAAGATCGGGCTCACCTTCGCCGCCGCGCTCCGCTCCGTGCTGCGCCAGGATCCGGACGTGGTGATGGTGGGAGAGATCCGAGACATCGAGACGCTGGGCATGGCGGTGCAGGCCGCCCTTACCGGTCACTTCGTGTTCAGCACCCTGCACTGTAACGACAGCGTGAGCGCCGCCACCCGCGCCACGGATATGGGGCTGGAGCCATTCCTCTTTACGTCTTCCGTCATCGGAGTGGTCGCGCAGCGGCTCGTCCGGAAGATCTGCCCGCTCTGCCGCGTGGCGGAGCCGCTGCCGGAGGTGGTGCGCCAGCGGTTGGGGATCACGGACCCCAACGCCGCCACCTACCGCGGCAAGGGCTGCAAAGACTGCCGCCACACCGGCTACCGCGGCCGGGTGGGCGTCTACGAGCTGCTCTCGATGAACGATAACGTGCGCACGGCGATCCAGGAGCGCCGGAGCGCTTCGGAGATCCGCAAGGCGGCGGTAGCCACCGGAATGGTGGCCCTGCGAGACGACGCGCTGCGGAAGGTTCTCTCCGGGGTCACCACCCTGGAAGAGGTGCTCCGCGCGGTGTACCTGGACAATTGAGCCGGCCTTTCGGGGAGCAGTCACGATGAAGCGCGCGTACTTCGGTGGTCTGGTCGGCCTCTCGGTCGGGCTCCTCTCGGCCGGCTTCGCGCCTCCGAGCCGGGGCCAGACCGCGCTCACGGCGGACGAGTTCCGGCTGCTGCCGCTGCGCGTCCACCTGCTCCGGGCAAAGCAGGTGCCGGAGCTCAACACGAAGCTGCAGGAGTCGGACGCCCGGCGGGTACTGGGCAAGGTGAACGGCATCTGGCGGCAGGCCGGCATCCAGTTCTACGAAGAGTCGGTGCGCACCGAAGACGCGGCGGGGCAAGACCTCTACGCCGGCCTGGGAGAGAACCGCAGCGAGGCGCACCTGCGACTGGTCCGCCCCGGAGCGACCCGCTCCTCCCAGATGTTCCACCTCTACTACATCGGGGAGATGCGCCCGAACGGGATCTGCCTGCAGGGGAGCCCGGAGCTACTGTTCATCAAGGAGACCGCCCGCCTCAACCCGGTGCCGGGCGGCATCGACGAGCCGCTGCCCCGGGTGAGCGCGCACGAGATCGGGCACGCGCTGAGCCTGGAGCACCGCCAGGACCGCACGAACCTCATGGCCAGCGGCACCACCGGAACCAGCCTCAACGACGCGGAGATCGCGGCCGCCCGCAAGACCGCGGAAGGGTTCCCCTGGCACCTGTCGCCTACGGGCGCGCTGAAGCAGGCGGACCACCTGCGCGATGAGAAAGACGCCGGCGCGAAGGCGCTTTATGCCACGCTCGCGGCGCTGCCGGGCGGCGAGGTGGCGCGGATGGCCCGCGAGGCGCTGGGGAAGCTATAGGCGGGGCTTGCAGGGTCCGCCTAACGGGTCAACAGGTAGGCCAGGCCGCCACCAAGTAGCGCATAGCCAAGGCAGGGTAATATGGTTCGCCGCAGCACTTCGCCCTCGGCTCCCGCCAGCCCCACCGTAGCGCCGCCGGCGATCAGGTTGTGCGGGCAAATGACGTTGCCGACCCCTGCTCCGAAGCCCTGAGCCCCGATCAGCGGCAGCACCGGGAGCTGCAGGTGGGTAGCCGTTGCTTCCTGGAAGTCGGTGAAGAGGATGTTGGAAGCCGTCGCGGAGCCGGTGACGAAAGTGCCCAGCACTCCCACGAAGGGCGCCAGCAGCGGCCACGCAGCACCGGTGCTCGCCGCGCCGAGCGCGAGCGTCTCGATCATCCCGGAGTGCACCATCACCCGTGAAAGCCCGAGCATCGCCACGAGGGCCAGGAATACCGGGCCGATCTGCCGCGAAGCGGCCGCCATCGCGCTCCGGATCTCCGCCGGTGCAGCTTTCTGGCACAGCGCGCCCAGAATGAAGCCGAGCAGCAGCAAGG
>JAJFMS010000847.1 GCA_020696885.1 Armatimonadota bacterium
CCCACCGGGCTGGCAGACGCGTTTATCGACTACACGCTAACCCCGGACGGTCAGAAGTTGGTTGAAGAGCAGGGCTTCGTCCCCCTCGGCGCCGGGAAGGGCACGGAGTGATGGAGTAATGGAGTGTTGGAGTGTTGGGGAACGCCCGTACGGCACCGGCAGCCCACTACTCCATCACTCCACTACTCCATTACTCCGGTCAGAGTGACAGTTATGGTTAGCCACGCCACTCCCACGGTCCAGGCTTCCAAAGTCCGCCGGCACGGGCGCCACTTCAGCGACCGCTTCATGACCGGAGTCGTCCGCTGCACGGCGGCGCTGGTGGTCCTCTCCGTGGTGTTGATCTTCGCGTTCCTGATCCGGGAGAGCATCCCGTTCTTCCAGCAGCGCAGTCTCGCCAGCTTCCTCCTGGGGCCCAAGTGGTATCCTCTGGAGCCTTCGGACACCTTCGGCGCACTGCCGCTCATCGCGGGAACCCTGCTCACCACCGCCATCGCCATCGTGCTGGCGCTGCCGCTGGGAGTTACCTGCGCGGTGTTTATGAGCGAGCTGGCGCCGTCCCGCTTGAAGAACACGCTCAAGTCCACGGTCGAGATCCTGGCCGGCATCCCTTCCGTGGTGATCGGCTTCATCGGGATGACGGTGCTCGCCCCGCTCCTCCAGCAGCGGCTGGGACTGATGACCGGGCTCACGGCGTTCACCGGCGGGGTGCTCCTCGGCTTCATGGCGCTGCCCACCATCATCAGCATCGCGGAGGACGCGCTCCACGCGGTGCCGCAGGACTACCGCCGCGCCTCCCTGGCGCTCGGCTCCACCCGCCTGCAAACGATCTGGAAGACGACCGTACCGGCGGCGCGCCGCGGCATCATCGCCGCCCTGATGCTCGGCTTGGGCCGCGCGATCGGGGAGACGATGACCGTGCTGATGGTCACCGGGAACGCCGGCACCATCCCCACCAAGTTCTTCGCGCCGGTGGCGGACAACAGCCTCTTCCAATCGATCCGGACGCTGACGGCCACCATCGCCGCGGAGATGGGTGAGACCGCTCTCGGCTCGCTGCACTACCACGCCCTGTTCGCGCTGGGCGCCGTGCTGTTCGTCATCACCCTGATCGTCAACAGCATCGCGGACTTCGCGCTCAACCGGGGGAGGCACGAATGAGCGAGCGAGCCTCACTCTTCAAGAGCAGCCGGACCCCGGCTTCGCGGGTCTGGGAAGGAGCGCAGTACGCCTTCCTCGCGGCATCCGCGTTCGCGGTGATCCTCCCGATCATCGCGGTGGCGTGGATCCTCATCCAGAAGGGCGGACCGGCGATCTCCGCGGACTTCATCCTCAAGGCCCCGGAAAAGTTCATGAAGGAAGGCGGCATCAAGCCCGCCATCCTGGGCACCCTTTACCTGCTGCTGGGCACCCTGCTGTTCGCGCTGCCGCTGGGGGTCTTCGGAGCCGTCTACCTCACGGAGTATGGCCGGCAGGGCCGTTTTACCCGGATCTTCCGGCTGGCCATCGTCAACCTGGCCGGCGTGCCCTCCGTAGTCTACGGGCTGTTCGGCCTCGGGTTCTTCGTGCTGTTCCTGGGGGGCGGCCTGGACCGGATGTTCTTCGCGCAGCAGCTTCCGAAGCCGACGTTCGGCACCGGCTCGCTGATCTGGGCGTCGCTCACGCTCTCCCTGCTGATCCTCCCGGTGGTGATCACCGCCTCCGAAGAAGCGCTGCTCTCCGTGCCGGACTCCTTCCGCCAAGCCAGCCTGGCGCTGGGCTGCACCCGGTGGCAGACCGTGCGGAACGTGGTGCTCCCCAGCGCGCTGCCGGGGGTGATCACCGGGCTGATCCTGGGTCTCAGCCGCGCCGCGGGTGAGACCGCGCCGATCCTGCTTACCGGCGCCTCCTTCGCCCTGGGGAAGAACTGGTCCGATCAGAACTTTCCCCCGAACGCCGATACGGTTCACTCCCCGTTCATGGCGCTCCCCTACCACCTGTACATCATCTCCACCCAGGTGCCGGATATCGCGGAGCGGATTCCCTGGGGCACGGCCCTGGTGTTGTTGATGCTGGTGTTGGGGATGAATGCGGTTGCCTCGTTCTTCCGGTCGCGGGCTCGCGCCGGGCGGAAGTGGTAGCTTCGAAAGGTCGCAAGAATGCGTATGGCACAGTCCGAACGACCCCTCCAGAACGAGCGCTCCACGATGATGCCTGCTGCGTACGGCAACGGCGCCGGGGTCTCCCCGAACGTCCCACATACCAAGTTCCAGGTCAAGGACCTGAACTTCTACTATGGTAAGCATCACGCCCTGAAGGGCATCAGCGTGGAGGTCTTCGAGAAGGAGATCACGGCGCTGATCGGCCCCTCCGGCTGCGGGAAGTCGACGTTCCTCCGCACCCTCAACCGGATGAACGAGGTGCTGGGCAACACCCGGACCACCGGCTCCATCACCCTGGAGGGCGAGGACATCAACGACCGGCGCGTGGACGTGGTGGAGCTGCGCAAGCGGGTGGGCATGGTCTTCCAGAAGCCCAACCCGTTCCCGAAGTCGATCTACGACAACATCGCCTACGGTCCCCGCATCCACGGCGTGCGTCGCCGGGAGGACCTGAATGCGATCGTGGAGCGCAGCCTCCGCCAGGCCGCCCTCTGGGACGAGGTGAAGGACGTGCTCAAGAAGAGCGCGTTCGACCTCTCCGGCGGGCAGCAGCAGCGGCTGTGTATCGCGCGCGCGCTGGCGGTGGAGCCCGAAGTGATCCTGATGGACGAGCCCTGCTCCGCGCTCGATCCGATCTCCACGTTCCGCATCGAAGAGCTGATGGAGGAGCTGAAGCAGCAGTACACCATCGTGCTCGTCACGCACAACATGTACCAGGCCTCCCGCGTGAGCCAGCGGACCGGCTTCTTCCTGATGGGAGAGCTGGTGGAGGTGGGAGCGACGGAAGATCTCTTCGAGCGCCCCAAGGACAAGCGGACGGACGACTACATCCGCGGTCGCTTCGGCTAGTGAACGGGCCTCTGCGAGTTCGGAGCTACCCCTGGCCGAGAGATATCGGTCCACTCGGACGCGCATCGTGTCGGCCGCTTCACACTAGGGCTACAATAGGGAATCAAGAGCGAGCATCGTGACCTACCCCCGCCAGTCAGGAGCCCTCGAGTTGCCGGGTTCAATCCGCCAGACTTTCGAGCAGCA
>JAJFMS010000848.1 GCA_020696885.1 Armatimonadota bacterium
GCCATCGACTTCCAGGTCCAGCGGGACTTCGGGCACATGCAGTTCCTGAGCGGCGGCTCCGCGGAGGTCTTCGACCGGGCGCTGCAGGGCGGGGGCGTGATCGTCACGGAGAGCTTCGCCTTCCGGCACCGGGTGGGGGTGGGGGACCGCGTCACCCTCCAGACCCCCTCCGGCGAGGTGAAGCTCCCGATCACCGGCGTCTTCTACGACTATGCCACGGACGCGGGCGCCATCCTGATCGACTACCACGTCTTCAACCCGCTCTGGAAGGACGACCGCACCGAGAGCCTGGCGCTCTACACGCAGCCGGGCGCGTCGGTCGACACAATCCGCACCGGCCTGATCGAAGCGGCCGGCGCTGAGCTGTACCTGTTCGTCACGCCGAACCAGGCGCTCCGCAGCCGCGTGATGACCGTCTTCGACCAGACCTTCCAGATCACCTACGCTCTCCAGGCGATCGCGATCCTGGTGGCGGTGCTCGGGGTGATCACCACGCTCACCGGGCTGATCCTCCAGCGGGGTCGAGAGATCGGCGTGCTCCGGGCCGTGGGCGCGCTGAAGCGGCAGGTGCAGAAGATGGTCCTGGTGGAGAGCGGCCTCATCGGGCTCATCGGCGCCCTGCTGGGCTGCGCGTGCGGCCTCGCGCTCTCCGTGCTGCTGACCTACGTCATCAACAAGCAGTTCTTCGGCTGGAGCATCCGGATGCACGTGGACCCCTGGCTGTTTGTCCAGGCCGCGGTGCTCATGATCGTCACGGCGATCCTCGCGGGACTGGTCCCGGCCCGGATGGCCGCCACGCGGGTAGCGGAGGAGGCGATGCGAGTCGAATGAAACCACGGCTGCACGGGGCTCCCCGCAAATCGGTGCTCTGGACCAGCGGCTTTGGCGCCGCGCTGCTGCTCGCAGGAATGGCGGCGGGCCAGGACGCCAGGCCCCGCCCCGAGCCGGAGCTGCCCGCACCCTACTCGGCGATGCTCCGGACCCTCGACCCGAGCCTGTCCGGCGTCTACCGGAAGGCGGTGCCGCCGTACCGGTTCCAGTTCCCCCGCGACCATGCGGCGCACCCGGAGTTCCAGACCGAATGGTGGTACTACACCGGCCACCTGGAGAGCGGCGCCCGGAAGTTCGGCTACGAGCTCACCTTCTTCCAGGTGGGCGTGAACCCGTGGCGGAAAACCAGCCGCTCCCGCTGGGCGCTGCACACCGTCTACTTCGCCCACTTCACAGTCACCGACGAGAACAACCGGCGCTTCGAGTTCACGGAGCGGATCAACCGCCCCGCCCTCGGGATGGCCGGCTCGGACCCGAAGCGCTACCACGTCTGGGTGGACGACTGGTCGGCCAGGCTGGCGGCGGACCGCCGCACGCACCAGCTCCGCGCCGCCTCCCCGGTGTTCGGCATCGACCTGTCGCTGCTCCCCCAGAAGCCACCGGTAGTGCACGGGCACGGCGGCGTCAGCCAGAAGGCGAAAGGGGAGGGCCGCGCTTCCCATTACTACTCGCTAACGCGTCTCGCGAGCCGGGGTACGCTGACGCTGGACGGCAAGCACTACCCGGTGACCGGCCTCTCCTGGATGGACCACGAGTTCGGCAGCAACCAGCTTACGGAGCAGCAGACCGGTTGGGACTGGTTCAGCCTCCAGTTGGACGACGGCCGGGAACTGATGCTCTACCAGCTCCGGCTGAAGAACGGCCAGGTCGAGCCGCTCTCCAGCGGCACCCTGGTGCAGGCGGACGGCACCTGGAAGCACCTGCCGCTTTCCGCGTTCCGGATCGCGTCCTCGCGCACCTGGAAAAGCCCCAAGACCGGAGCAACCTATCCCTCCGACTGGACCGTCCGCCTCCCCGGCGAGGCGCTGGAGCTCCGGATCACCCCCACCATCCCCGACCAGGAACTGGTGACCGAAAACTCCGGTGGCGTGCGCTACTGGGAAGGCAGCGTGCGCGTCACCGGCACCCAGCGCGGCAAGCCGGTGACCGGTGTCGGCTACGTGGAGCTCACCGGCTACAGCAAAGACGTGCCCCGGATCTGACCGTCAGCGGAGTGCCGCGAACATGGCCTTCAGAAGTCCATGAGCTAACCCGGCTCCCAAGCCCCGCGCGGCGCTAAACCGCCGCGCTACACATAGCAACCCCCGTAAACGGGGCTCCAACCAGCTTCCCATCGTATAGCCGAGGTGTCCTCTGGGGAACGGTTCAGTCCGGGGAGCTGCCGAACGCCGAGCCCCCTACGCACTTGCGGATCCTCTCCAAATCCCTCTCCTCTCCCCCTCACTCCGTGTCTCCGTGTCTCCGTGGTGAACCTTCCCCCGGTATCACCAAACCCCAGCGCCAGTACGCTCTATCCCCGGCTGCTACCGATCTATAAGATAGCTATGACACTTTCCTTCCGATCCCCACAGCGCCTCCTGGTGCCGCTGCTCCTCGGGCTTTCCGCCGTTGCTGGCGTGGCCCGGGGGAACGCCGACGAGTCGAACGTCTCCCCCCACGGCGTGGTCGCCGCGGCCTCGCCATACGCCTCGCAGGTGGGCGCGGAGATCCTCGCGCGCGGCGGCAACGCGATCGACGCCGCCACAGCCACCGGGTTCGCGCTGATGGTGGCGGAGCCGGGGATGAGCGGGCTCGGTGGGCGGACCGTGATCCTCATCGGGCGGCCCGGGGGGAAGGTGGAAGCGCTGGACGGGGCCACGGCCTGGCCGGCTGCCTGGATCGCGCTCCGGAAGTCCGGCGCGGCGGTGCCGAAGTCGGTGGGCTGGAAGCAGGTGGCGGTGCCCGGCACCCTCGCCGCGATGGTGGAGTCGCAGCGCCGCTGGGGCAAGCTGCCGCTGCCGGAGGTGGTCCGCCCGGCCATCGCCCTCGCGCGCACCGGGTTCATCGTCTCCCGGCTGCAGGAGCAGCTCTTTGCGGAGCATGGCTGGAAGGACGACAGCGCCGAGCTGCGGCGCGTGTTCCTGCACCCGGACGGCACCCCTTACCTCGCGGGCGAGCGCCTGAAGCAGCCCGACCTGGCCCGCACGCTGGAGCTCATCGCCGTGAAGGGGGGGAGCGTCCTGTACACCGGCGAGATCGGCCGGGCGCTCCTGGCGCAGATGGAGCAGGAAGGCGGCTACGTGCGCGCGCCGGACCTCGAAGCGTATCGCCCGCAGACCCCAAAGCTCAACGAGATCACCTAC
>JAJFMS010000849.1 GCA_020696885.1 Armatimonadota bacterium
CTCGGAGTTCCGGCCGCTCCAACCGGAGATCATCCGCGCGGTGCTGGCCGGGCACGACTGCCTGGGCGTGATGCCGACCGGCGCCGGGAAGTCGCTTTGCTATCAGATCCCCGCGCTGCTGCTCCCCGGCCTCACCGTGGTGGTCTCGCCGCTGCTGTCGCTGATGCAGGACCAGATCGACCAGCTCCGCGAGGTCGGTGCACCGGCGGTCACCCTCAACAGCACCCTCACCGGCCAGGCTTACGCCGCCGCCCTGCGGAGCGTCCGCAGCGGCGAGGCGAAGATGCTCTACGTGGCGCCCGAGACACTGGTGCGGGAAGAGATCCGGCTGCTCCTCCAGGAGTCCCGGGTCTCCTGCCTTACGGTCGACGAAGCGCACTGCATCTCCGAGTGGGGGCACGACTTCCGGCCCGAGTACCGCCGCATCCGGGAGATCCGCGCGGGCTGCCCGGGCGCCGTCTGCCTCGCTCTCACCGCCACCGCCACGGGCCGGGTGCAGAACGACATCCGCACCACTCTCGGCATCCCCGCGGAGACCACGTTCGTGGCAGGGTTCGACCGTCCGAACCTCTTCCTCGAGGTGGAGCCCCGGACCAACGTCGCGCACCAGGTCGAGCAGGTGTTGGCCGCCCACCCGGACGAGTCCGGCATCGTCTACTGCAGCACGCGAGACCAGGTGGATACGCTGGTGACGCAGTTGGCCAAGAAGGGCATCCGGGCGCTCCCCTACCATGCCGGCTTGCCCGATGCCACCCGGCGGGAGAACCAGCGCCTTTTCCAGCGCGACGAGGTGCCGGTGATCGTGGCCACCATCGCCTTCGGGATGGGGATCAACAAGCCCAACGTCCGCTTCATCGCGCACCACTCGCTGCCGGACTGCCTGGAGACGTACTACCAGCAGGTGGGTCGCGCCGGACGCGATGGACTGCGCTCGGACTGCATCCTCTTTTTCTCCCGCGGCGACGTGGGCACGATCCACCACTTCATCGAGCAGAGCGCACCGGCCGAGCGACCGGGCAAGATCGCGCGGCTGCAGGCGATGCTCCGGTACGCGGGCGCCACCGGCTGCCGCCGCCAACCCCTGCTGAGCTACTTCGACGACACGCCGCCCGAGCCGCCGTGCGGCATGTGCGACAACTGCCTGGCCGAAGCGGATGGTAGGGAGCGCGTGGACGTGTCGCAAGATGCACGGCTCTTCCTGGAGTGCATGGTGCAGACCGGGCAGCGCTTCGGCCGCGCGCACCTGGTGGACGTGCTTCGGGGCTCCAACTCCGCCCGGATCGTCAAGTTCCGCCACGACCAGATCCCCACTCACGGCCAGGGCCGGCACCGCTCCGAGGAGACGTGGCGCCTGCTGGCGGACCGCTTCATCGAGAACGGCATCGTAGAGGCTGAGTCGGAGCGCGGCACCCTGCGGCTCACCGCCGCCAGCCGCGCCGTGCTGGACGGGGAGCCGGTGCTGGTAATCCTGGAGGAGCCGAAGGCGCCGTCTGCCGCCGGACAGCCTACCGGACACGACGCCGTGCTGTTCGACACCCTGCGCAAGCTGAGGAAGCGGCTGGCCGATGAAGCTGGCGTGCCCCCGTACGTGATCTTCTCGGACCGGTCGCTCATCGAGATGGCGGCCACCTATCCGCAGACCCAGGGCGAGTTCTTCCGCGTACACGGGGTCGGGGAGCGGCGCGCCGAGACGTATGGAACGCCGTTCCTCGCCGCGATCCGGGAGCATATTGAGCAGCATGGTATGAAGGAGTTCAGCTTCAGTCCTACCAATGCGCCGCAGCCGCAGCCGGTTCGGGGTAAGCGAGCCGAGGAAGTCAGCACCGCTTACCTCTCCGGTCGATCGATCGCGGAGCTGCAGGAAGAGTGGGGCGTCACGCGGGACACCATCGTGGGACACCTGGTGACTTTCCTCCGCACCGGCGGAAGCCTCGAGCCGCAGCGCCTCCTGGCGGAGTGCGAGCTGCCGCCCGAAACGCGAGACGGCGTGCTCGCGGCGTTCGAACGACTGGGAGATGAGCGCCTCGGCCCGGTGTTCGCGGAGTTCAAAGGCGCTGTCCCCTACGCGGAGCTGCACCTGCTGCGCGCCTACCGGATGTGCTTGCCCAGAGGCCCGGGAATGATGGAGTAATGGCGCGTTGGAGTAGTGGAGTAGTGGAACGAACCTCTGGCGCAGTTGCACTGCGCCAGCACCATCGCGCGCAGTTATACTGCGCTGCGCTTCCATCACTCCATCACTCCATCACTCCATCACTCCATCACTCCATCCGTAAGACGTCCCCAAGAGGAAACCCGGGACGGGAGGCGAACTCACAATTACGGACGGCGCCCCGGTGCAGCGGCGCTTCCGGCCTTCTCTTTCTCGACGGCCCGGTACACCGGTTTACATCCGTCGAGTTGCTGAACCGGACCGCGAGCGGTCCGACGTGGAGTGCAACCGATGGTCATCCGATCCCGAACGCTGGCGACTGCCTCCAGCGCCCTGCTGCTAGGCGGTCTGCTCGCCGGTGGCGTGCGCAGCGCCGCGGCTCCCGCGCCCGCGACCGCGATGCTCACCCTGGACCCGCAGGCGGCCTTGAAGACCGTGCCGATGTACCTGCCGACCCCCATCACCCTCGCCGCCGCGAAGCCGGGGTCGGTCAAGAAGGAGCCCGCTTACCGCGCTGTGCCGAAGTATGGCACCATCAAGCTCGGCAACGATCCCTCGGGCACCTACGTGATCGCAGTGGATGAGCCCGCGGATGCGGACTGGAAGATCTACCTGGACGCCAACCGCAACGGTGACCTTACCGACGACGGCGACGGGGCCTGGGCGAGCAAGAAGGAAGGCAACGGGCGCACCCAATACGGCCCGAGCCGGCTCATTCTGGACGCAGCCTGGACCCTGGCTGACGGGAAGAAGTCAGCCGCCAAGTACGGCATCTCCATGTACCGTTTCAGCAACTCGCCGGTGGTGTTCATGTACGGAGAAGGTGTCCGGACCGGCACGATCACCCTGGACGGAAAGCCGCACAAGATGGCGCTGCTAGAAACCGCCTACGACGCCGTCTACTCCAAGCCGCCGGTAGCCTCTATCGAGGAATCCAAGAAGGCGCGCGCGATCTGGCTGGTCGTCGACCTCGACGACAACGGCAAGTTCGATTACCAGGGCGCGGAGCGGGTCGACCCGCG
>JAJFMS010000033.1 GCA_020696885.1 Armatimonadota bacterium
CCCGGTCTGCCACAGCATCTCCCTGCGATCGAGCTTCAGATGACGCATCGCTGGTAGATGCGGCCCCGTGGGCCGGGAGTCCTCCAGGGGCGTGTGGGGGGAGGTAGGTGAGGAGGTGAGGAGGTGAGGAGATCGCTCACCTCCTCATCCCCTCACTCACTTCCCAGTACGGCTATAGACCGGCAGGCCCCGGGTCCAGGTAGCCTGGCAGTGGAAGTCGCGGTCCAGCAGGGTCACGTCGGCGTCCTTCCCGGCTTCCAGGGAGCCTTTGCGGTCCGCGCAGCCGGCTACTCGTGCGGGGATGAGGCTGGACATCCGCACGGCTTCCACCAGCGACACGCCCGCGAACTCCATGGCGTTGCGGACCGCCAGGTTCATGGTGATGATGCTGCCCGCGATCGTGCCGTTGTCCAGGGTGCACAGCGGCCCGCGCACCGTCACCTGGTGCGGCCCGAGGGTGTGCGTGCCCTCCGGCAGCCCGGTGGCGGAGAAGGCGTCCGTAATCAGGGCCACGCGCTCCGGGCCTTTGCAGCGGATGGCCAGCCGCACGATGTGGGGGTCCAGGTGCACGCCGTCCGGGATGACCTCCGCCAGGATCCGCGGCTCGTTGAGACAGGCGGTGATCAGGCCGGGATCGCGGTGATGGATCGGCGGCATCGCGTTGAAGAGGTGGGTGGCGTGGGTGGCTCCGGCCTCGATCCCCACCAGCGCTTCCTCGTAGGTGGCGTCGCTGTGACCCAGGGAGGCGATGATCCGCTCCCGCACCAGGAGCTGGATCAGCTCCGTTCCGCCGGGAAGCTCCGGCGCCAGGGTCATCACCCGGATCTGGCCTTCCGCCGCCGCCAGCAGCTCGCGGACCTCGTCGAAATTCGGGTCGCGCACGCCTTCAGCGGGCTGGGCGCCCTTCCGCTTGATGTTGATGTACGGGCCTTCCACGTGGAGCCCCACGATCTCCGCGCCGTCTTCCGGCGCGCGGTGGGCCTCCACGCACCAGCGAATCGCCTGCATCAGCTCGCCGTGGCGCGCCGAGATGGTGCTGGGAAGCCAGGCGGTGGTGCCGTACTGCGGGAAGCGCGCGGAGATGCGCCGGATGCCGTCCGCACCGTGGAGCATCACGTCGTCCCCGTGCGTGCCGTGCACGTGGGTGTCGATGAGGCCGGGGAGGACCATCAGGCCGGCGGCGTCTACGTGGCGCGCTCCTTCCGGGATGCGCCCCGCGTCGAACGGGCCGGCATAGGCGATGCGATCACCTTCGAGCAGTAACAGCGAATCGGGGACCTCGCGGTCCGGGAGCACGGCCAGGCCGTGGAGGATAGCGGTGGAGTGGATAGACATAGGCGATTTAAGGTTGGCGCGAGAGGACCTGACAACCTCCGCCGACCGTTCTATCATCCCTAGTGGTGGTGTTCACAAGTCCGTGAGGCACCTCGGCGCCCACGCCCCGCGTGGCGCTGAACCGCCACGCTACACCTAGAAACCCCCGTAAACGGGGCTCCAGCCCGTATGGGGTTCCCAAGTGTAGCCGGGGTGCCCTCTGGGCCATGGTTCAGCCCGGGGCGGCCTGCCGAACGTCGACTCTCGTTACGAACTTCAGAAATGCAACACTCGTAGGTTTGCGGACCGGAGGAACCGGGAGAGCCAGAGATGAGCGCGTTAGCGGAACGCGTTCCCTTAACCCCTGATGATCTGCTCGCCATGGTCGATGATGAGCATTTCGAGTTGGTCGCCTCGTTCATCGCCGCTGCGCGTCTGGCGCCCGCAGCCCTCGACGTGGGCTACCTGGGAGTCGCTCCGGACCTGGCAGTGGAAGTGGTCCCCAGTAACGAGCTCTTCAGAGACGTTGCGGTGAGATTGGAGCGGTATCTCCGGGCCGGCGTGCGCCTGGTCTGGGTGGTGGAGCCGGTCTCGCGTCGGGTGTTTGCTTGCCGGGCAGATGGGACGATTGTCTTGTTGGGCGAAGGCCAGGAACTGGACGGCGAGGACGTGCTGCCGGGGTTCCGCTGCGCCGTGAGCGATCTGTTTCCGCCGGCTCGGGTGGCTGGGGGCACGCCGGAACCGGCGTAACCGGTAGGGCCGGAGCTCTGTCTCGGCCCCGTCCAGCACCCATTGAAGCTTCGGCCAAGCCGCGCCCCTACCGGGTCTCCAGCTTCTGAATGAGCGCTTCGGCGGCTCCGACCGCGGCGTCGATCTGCGGCTTGAAGCGGATCAGGTTGCCGTCTACGTCGACCCCTCGCACCCGAAGCTCCTCTTGGAGCGCTTTCCCCGAGGCACGTGCGTCCTTGGCCGCGGCGAGCGCGTCCGCGTCGCGATGCTGATCCGCCCGCAGTTGCGCCTCGATCATCCGCCAGAGCGGCCGCCGGGCCGGGTCTCCGCCGAGGGCTGCTACTCCGGCCGCTCCTGCCATCTCGTCCGCCGGCACCTGTGCCGGATGCTTCTCATACAGCAGGGCGGCCGCCGTGTCCACGACCAGCTCCCGGGGATAGTCCGCGATGATCCGACGAGCGGCGCGGATCCGAACGTCGTCCGGAATTCCATCGTTCTCCATCCGGATCACCTGCGCCATGGCCAGGGAGGCGAACGGGCTGCTGCCGTAGGCATCCGCCACCTGGAAGTAGGCGGTGGCGGCGGCCACCGGATCCGTCGACTCCCCTTCCCGCCCGAGGGTATAGGCGATCCCGTCCGCCCACATGCTGCGTGGCCAGCGCCTGAGCGCCTGCTCTAGCCGCGCCAGGCGCCAGGCCCGGGAGCCCGTGGCCTGGGCGGAGCCGGCTTGAGCGGCCGGAGCCTGCGCCACGTACTCCATGAACGCCGGCCCGAACAGCATGCCGACCGGCACCGGACCGTAGACCTTGAGCTGGCGCTGGAGCCAGACCACGTCCGGCACCTGCAGCCGCCCGCGGTGGAGCCAGCCGTAGCCCACCACCGTCAGGGCGCCGGTAGCACAGTAACCCAGCAGCACGGCGGAGGTGATCGCCACGGTGCGGAGCACGCTGCCCCGGTCAGCCACCTGGTAGAGGCGGCGCAGCAGGCGGCCATGCACGAACAGGAAGGCTGTTCCCACCACGAGGAGCGCCACTTTGCTGTAGGGCCACAGGATCGCAATCGGGTCCTGGGCTTCCTTCGCGGCCAGCCCCTGGAGGGAAAGCAGCGGATGGACGGAATACCCCAGTCCCAGGTCGATCGCCCAGAGGGCGGCGGCTACGGCAAAGCCGGAGAGGGCGTTGCGGAACAGGGTGGCGAACGTGAGCGCCACCAGGGAGAGAAACCAGAGCGAGGGGAGCGAGGCCAGTATCGGTTGGAGCACGTCGATCGGCTGGAGGCCCACCGAACAGACCGTCAGGGTGATGGTGGTCAGCATCAGCGCCGCCGCCATGGCCAGTCCGGCTCGCATCGTGACCACGCGGTGCAGGGACACCGGTTTACACGCCAGCACGGCGCCCACGCCGCTGCGGTACTCCGGGGCCATGCTGTGCGCTACCAGGAACGCCCCCAGAATTGCGGTCATCAGCTCCGCAATCTGGTTTGCGATCGCCTGGTTGAAGGCGCTGGCCAGCGCGAACATCCAGAGCGTAACCACCTGGCTCGCCGCGACGGGCAGGACCAGGATCCAGTAGCCGCTCCCGATCAGGATGCGGTAGTTGTAGCGCCAGAGGCGGGTCCGGTTCTCCGAGATCACCATGGTGCTACCCTCCGTCTTTCAGGCGGCGCTCGATCGCGGCGGTCAGGTCGTCGGACTCGCTCAGGGAGGTCCGGCTGATCTCCCGCACGATCCGCGCGCGATCGGTGATCACCACCATCGGGAGCTGCTCGGCATCGTAGGCCGTCAGGATCGGCGAGCCGCCCTTCCCGAGGCTCTCCGTGCGGAGGTCACTGCCGATGGGGAAGCCGATCCCGCTGGTGCGGGCCAGCATCCAGCCGTCCCCGTGGTCCGGGGAGATGCAGACCCCCAGCGGCTGCACGCCCTGCTCCTGGTACCGGCGGCGGAGCGTATCCAGCGCCAGCAGGCTCCGGCCCGCGTCCGGATCGGCGCCCGCGAACAGGTAGATGATCAGGATCTTGCCGGCGTGGTCGGCGGTGCGCACCTGTCCCCCGCGGCCGTCCGGCAGCCAGAAACCCGGCACGCGGCGGCCGATCTCCAGGTGCTGGTCGCCGATCTGGCTCCAGATCCCCGGCGCTTGATGGGTCGGGTCCGGCGCGAGTTGATAGGCACGGGTGGTCCCGGCGGCGGTCAACAAGAGGAGCAGCGCGACAATGCCCACGGCGGCGAGAGGCCGGCGCAGCTCGCCGCGGCGATAGCGCTCCACGAACAACGCCGCCACCGCCAGCAACACCGCGGCCAGCGAGAGGTAGAGCGGCCGGTTCTGGCTGTAATCCGGCTGGAGGAACGCGGGGATGTAGCCAAAGCCCACCATCGCGCAGAACCAGGCGAACAGGGTGAGCAGGCCCCCCAGTGGGCTGCGCATGGAACGGGAGAGGGCGTAGCTGATGGTGCCGGCGAACGCCACGCCCAACGCGGCGCGACCCCAGCCGAGCCCGTAGGCCAGCAACGCAATCGGCCCTTGCTGCACCAGATCTCCGAGCGCCGCACCCAGGAACGGGCATAGGAGGAGGAACAGCCACAAGAGCTGGCCGACCGCCCAGTTGAGCCCTACCCAGAACGCGCCGTCCACCGGCTTGGAGCGCAGCACGCCGCCGAGCTGCTCGTTCTGGTCCCGGACCGCCGCGTAGCCCAGCCAGAGGCAGGCGGAGATGCCGTAGGCGCGCCCCAACCAGACCGCCATGCCCATGGCGGCGCCGGCCGCGGAGCCGTCCTGGGTCCACGCATAGGCTCCGGCGCCGAGGGCCGAAGCCAGGCCCAGAAACCGCAGCGACGGGCTGCGCAGCTCCGCCACCAGGCTAAGCCGCAGCAGCCGCATGGCGCTGCTGAGACTGCCGCTGCTACGCGGGATCATCGGTCTTCCTCGCCATCAGCCAGACGTAAGCGTCCTCCAGGTTGGGCGGGGTCAGCTCCGCGCCGGCGGCAGGGGCGCCCTCCGCGATCCCGCGCAGCCGGATGCCGCCGGGAAGGCGATAGATGCCGGTCTCGAGGAAGTGGTCTCCCAGGTCCGCGCGTCCGTCCGCCGGCAGGTCCAGCATCCACACACGGCCTTCCAGGCGCGTCAACAGCTCCTCGGGAGTGCCGAAGAACCGCAGCTTCCCGAAGCGCAGCACCGCCAGCGTGCTGGCCACCGCCTCGATGTCCGCCACGATGTGCGTGGACAGGATGATCAGGCACTCCCGCGCCAGCTCCGCGAAGAACGAGCGCACCCGGATCCGCTCTTCGGGATCGAGCCCGGCGGTCGGCTCATCGACGATAAGCACCGAGGGATCCGGCAGCACCGCCTGGCCAAGCGCCACGCGCTGCCGCATCCCGCCGGAGAGGGTGCCTACCGGCCGGTCCCGCAGGTGAGTCAGGTTCAGCCGCTCGAGAGACCGCTCGATCCGCCGCTTCCGATCCGCGGGATCGTCCAGGTGGTACAGCAGCCCCATGTAGTCGAGCGTCTCGTAGACGGTCAGGTTCGGGTAGAGCGCCACGTCCTGCGGCAGGTAGCCGATCCGGCGCCGGATCTCCGGCTTCTGCTTCCGCACGTCCAGGCCGTCCATCATGATGGTGCCGGCGGTCGGCTCCAGCAGCGTGGCCATGATGGACATCAACGTGGTCTTGCCGGAGCCGTTGGGACCCAATAGTCCCAGGACGCCGGACTCGGCGCGCAGGCTCACCTGGTCGAGGGCGGTCACCCGCCCGTCATAGGTCTTCGTGACCTTCACCACCTCAACTCCCACGTCGCATCCTCCAGCGGCCACGCGGCCGGTTCTCGCGGACCGGTGCGCCTTCCCGCAGCCAATCCGGCAGTAGTACCTGCCGGATGGCACTCGCTTCGTAATCCGCAATGTACGCGGCCCCATCCGGTCCCACGGTCACGGAACAAGGCAGCGCGAATGACGCCTGGTTTCCGGCCCCATCGGAGGCAAACGGCTCACCGGGCTCTTCCGAGCGCCTTCCGGCCAACAGGAACGGCTGCTCCGCGCGCCGGTGCAGCATCAGCACCCGGTGCAGCGTGTCGGCGTACAGCATCGCATCCGCTCCTAACGGCACCCCGGGGGAGCGGCGACCCAGCTTGAAGTTGGTGATGGCCGGGCCGCCGGCCCCGCCCTCGGAGGCGGTAATCGGCGGTTGCGCCGGGGAGACCGCGGCGTCCCCGAGGATGGCGGTGACCGCGGGCGGAACGGCGGGCGGTGAGCTCACCGCGCCACTCGGATCCACTCTCCGCACCGCATGGTTTCCGGTATCCACCACCCACAGCGCGCCCTGGGCGTCCAGGGTCAGCGCGGCCGGGAGCTTGAACGCCGCCTGGCTGCCGGAGCCGTCCCGCTTCCCTTCGGCGCCCCCGGCCAGCGTCTCCACGCGACCGTCCCGCAGGCGACAGATCCGGTGGTTGCCGGTATCCGCAATGTAGATGGTGCCGTCCGGCGCCGCGGCGACTCCGGACGGAAAACGGAAGCGGGCCTCGGCAGCCGCGCCGTCCGCCGATCCCCCGGCGCCGCCGGCCTCCCCGCCCCCCGCCACCGTGGTGACCGCACCGCCGAGGACGATCCGCCGGATCCGGTGATTGCGGCTGTCCGCCACCAGCATCGAGCCATCCGGGGCGGTGACCAGGGCGTTCGGGCCGCAGAAGCGCGCTTCCCACAGCCCGCCGTCCAGATACCCGGGACCGTCGCCGGTGAGGGTGCGGACTTCCAGATCGCCACGCCCCACGCTGGCCGGCGTGGTGGGTACTCCGCCGCCGCCGCCAGGGCCTGGAGGAGCCTCTTTGATCTCCTGGTAAACGAGCAGGCGCCAGTACACGATCTGGATAGTCGCGAGCAACACGACCACGATCACCGCAGTCATCTTAGGACTGATGTTTTTACGGAACATGGGAGTAGGGCTGCCTGCTCAGTCGGACCCGCTGCCGCAGACGGTGGGCGCCGCGGCGGCGATGGAGACAAGGTGCTTGCCGTCCGAGGCGACGGGGCCAGCCGGGAGCTTCCGCCGGAATACCGGCGCGTCGAACCGGTCGGGGATGCGGTAGAGACCGTCCATCGCGGCGTAATAGAGGCGTCCGTCCAGGGAAGCCAGTAATCCGTTGCGGGGCAGCCACTCTGCCGCCAGCTCCGAGGAGCCGTCCGGGCGGCGGCGGTGGAGACAGCGAGCCCCCGATCCCGGCGTGGCCTCGCGGGAGGGTGCGGTCCAGTAGAGCTGTCCGCCGGAGAAGACCGCGTTCTGGCTGGCCAGTTCGCCGGCTACTCGCTGCGGCGTCTCGCCGGAGGGGGTCACCAGGTAGAACTCCGTGGCCACGGAAGCGCGCACGCTGGCGTAGAGTTCCCCGCCCGCCCCTTCGATCAGGTCGCCACTTCGGGCCTGAACGGCGCTTCCCACGTTCCAATCCGCCACGGTCCGCACCTGGCCGGCAGCGCTGCGGCACTTCAGGTGGAGACGCGCGCCCAATTGGGGAATGAAGGCGAGGCCCGGGTCTCCGGAGGCGGCCACCTCCAGCCAGTAGACCCCATCGGCACGCACCAGCAGCCCGCCCGGAGCCTGCAGCCCCGACGCCACCTCCTCCGGAGGCGCGGCGCCGTCCCGCGGGAGGCGGAGCAGCCTGCCGCTCTCCCCATCTCGCTGGAGCAGCCAGACCTCCTGGTCGCCCAGGGCCACATCCGTCCAGTTCGTGCCCTTGGCGCGACCGGGACCGGAAGGCGCCCCTGCCCCGGGCGCCCCGAGGAACAGCTCGGTCTCGTCTCCTTGAGCCACCAGCCAGGCCCAAGAAGGACCGCGAGCGGTGAAGGTGCGGATCGACCGCGGGGGTGGTGCCTGTCCTCCCCCGCCTCCCTGCGCATTGGCGACGAGCGTGGTGACGCCCAGCAGGGCAGCGGCACCCAGCAGCGTGGTGAGGGCGGCGAAACAGAACCGCCTGGATCGGTGTGGATACGAAGCCATGAGTGACTCACGGTTGCACCTCCAGGTAGCACAAACCTCCAACATTTAACGAATCGACGCAGGAACCGTCCCGCCCACGGTTAACAGTCCGGACAGAGTGCTGGGGACCTCCCTGGAGGGTGGTATGATGGACGAGCTCAAAGCGAACGAGATCGGCCGGGTCGAAACGGTGTCCGTTGAGGGCGCCCTACGCATCCGGCTGGTCGGGGAGTGCGACATCTACACCGCCTCGAACATCCAGGAGCACCTGCAGAGCCTGCTCGACCGCGGGTTGACGCGGATCATCTTCGATCTGGAGCACGTCCGGTTCCTGGACAGCAGCGTCCTGCGGATCTTTCTGGATGCGCGCCAGAGCCTCCGCCCTTCTTCCGGAGAGGTGGTGCTCCTGTGCCGGCCCGGGTTCGTGCGCCGGCTCCTCACGCTGCTGGAGTTGGATAAGGTCCTCCGGATCTGCACCCCGGAAGAGTGGCGGGCGCAGGTGGCGGCAGTACACTAGCCTCGTACTCCGTACACCCGCTACTCCCAGGACCGGCGGCAGATGTCATTCCGCACCCTTTTCCTCTGGTACGTCGCCGCCGCCGCGCTGGTCCCCCTGCTGGCTCTAGGACTGTTCCTGGTTCAAGGACAGGAGACCGCCGGACGTGCGGCATTGGACCGGGAGCTGTTCTTCGAGGCCAGCGTCGCCCGCCAGCTTCTGGACGGGCGCCCGCCGGCGGAGGTCCGGCAGCGGCTCTTGCACCCGGACAGCCACCTGCCGGTCCGGCTGACGATCCTCACCCTGGAGGGCGAGGTGGTGGCCGATAGCAGCGCCGACCCCCGCCAGATGGAGAACCACCTGCGCCGGCCGGAGGTCCAACAGGCGCTCCGCCTGGGAACCGGCGTGGCGGAACGCCACAGCGATACCGTGAACGATCAGATGCGGTACCTCGCGATCGTGCAGATGGAGGATCCGAAGGCCCGGATCTACCGGGCCGCCGTGCCGCTGACGATGCTGCGGAACCAGATCCGGCAGACCCAGTGGACCATCGGGGCGGCCGTCGGCGTGGCGCTGCTCTTTGCGCTGGCAGCGGCCAACCGCCTGGCCAGGCAGGTGGTGGGCCCGGTAGAGGCGCTCTCCACCGGTGCGCAGCGCTTTTCGGAGGGCGAGCCGAACCCGCGGGTGCTCCCGGACGGACCGGACGCCCTCTACCGCCTCGGCCTCACTTTCAACACGATGGTGGACCGCATCGAGAGCCAGGTGCACAGCCTCGCCGAGGCGCAGGGTTACCTGGACGCCGTGATCCGCCAGATGCCTGAGGGCCTGCTGGTGTTGGACGGCGCCGGCCTGGTGACCCGGGCGAACCCGGCCGCGGAACGCCTGCTGGAGCTAAGCGCCGCCCGGATCCTGGGGCGGCCGATCCTGGGAGTGCTCCTCAGCTACCCCCTGGACACCGAGGTCCGGCGGGTGCTATCGGGAGCGGCCACCGGCGCCGTGGACGTGGCTACCACCAACCGGCGCTCGCTGCGGGTGTCCGTGGGCGCGCTTTCCATTCAGGGGGAGCTTTCCGGAGCGGTCGTGCTGCTGCAGGACATCTCGGAGCTCCGCCGGGCGGATGAGATGCGGCGCGACTTCGTGGCCAACGTGAGTCACGAGCTGCGCACCCCGATTGCGGCCATCCGCGCGCTGGTGGAGACCCTCATCCTCCGGGGCGACCGGCGCCCGGAGCTGCTGGGCCAGTACGGGCCGCGGATCGTCGATGAGTGCGAGCGGATCGACCAGTTGGTCAACGACCTCCTCCTACTCGCCCAGACCGAGTCCGGACAGCTTCATCTCGATCCGGTGACCCTGGACCCCGCCGAGGTGGCGGACGAGGTGCTCCGCCTGGTGCAGCTCGCCAACGAGGGAGGGCCGGCGCTCTGCCTGGACCGCTTCGAGGGAGGCGCTGTCTACGCGGACCGCTCCTCCCTGAGCCAGTGCCTCCGGAACCTGGTGGACAACGCGGTCCGCTACGCACCGGATGGCACCGTACGCCTCGGCAGCCGGCGGGAGGGAGACCAGGTGGTGCTGTATGTGGCGGACGAGGGCCCCGGGATCCCCGCGGAAGACCTGCCGCGGATCTTCGAGCGCTTCTACCGCGTGGACAAAGCACGCAGCCGGGAGGTGGGCGGAAGCGGGCTGGGACTCTCCATCGTCCGCCACCTCATCGAGGCCCAGGGCGGCCGCGCCTGGGCGGAAAGCCGGGAGGACGCGGGCACCACGTTCTATCTATCCCTTCCAGCGGCAGGGGCAGGTGACTACTGATCGGAGCCTGGAGTAGCAGGCGCCACGGCGCCAGCACTGCATGACCTGGCCGAGAATTTGCCGACTGCCAGACGGGGCGGACACGGAGGACGGGCGGTCCCTCGCCGGCGTGGCCAGGGCTCGTTCTAGTCCTGACCAGGCATCGCCTGGCCAGGGTTGCGGGCTGCCGGCTTCCATGTCTCCTGCCAGGCACCGGCCCGCTGGATCGCGGGACTCCTGGCAACCAGGCGAGGACGCTTCGGGAAACGAGGCCGTACCGAACTGCATACGACCACCCGAACGATTACCAGGAGTCCGGCTGTCAGGCCGGTCTGCCTTCAGGCCGCAACAGTGGGAAGCGCCCGACCCGCCTGACAGCGGGACTCCTGGCAATCAAGCGGTTGCCGTGCCGAAGATTTGATGAGTCGCGGAGCCCTCGGATGTCGGAAGTTTGCCCCCAGCAAGCAGCAACGCCGGTACTCCATCGGGCTGTGTGACCCTGGCGGGGTACCGGCGCTAGCCGGGAGGAGCTAACCGGCCGCAGCCGGGAAGGTTACTTCAGCAGCCGGTGGTTCGAGAGCTGGAGGAGGCTCACGTCCGTGCCGGCGTCGTGGGCGTTGACGGTCTGGATGGAGACCGGCATGAACACGTCGCCGCTCCAGGTCCAGGTGACCTGGGTGGTGGAGGTCCGCAGCAGCTTGTTGGTCTCGCGGTCGTAGTACGCCACGGACCAGCCCCGCGGTAGGAACCCGAGCTTGGTGGACTCGTTCTCCAGCACGGTGTTGGTGAAGCGCTGGGAGCCCATCACGCGGTTGACTTCCATGATTTGACGATCGCGGATGCGGTAGA
>JAJFMS010000850.1 GCA_020696885.1 Armatimonadota bacterium
CGAGGCGGCGCGGTAGTGCGGCAGGTTCAGGCCGGTGCCCGCGCCGACCTCCAGCACCAGCCCCGGCGCATCCGCCACTAGTCCGCGGCGGGTGCGCCGCAGCGAAAGCACCTCAATCGGCGCCATCAGTGGGTCATACAGCCGCGTGAACCAGGTAGAGGGGGTCCTGGGTATTCGGGGGACAGGGTCCCTGGGCTGGTTCAGCGCGGCCCTTCCGCAGGGGTGCCTGATCCGCCGAAGCGCCCTCGCCGCTCTGTTGTATTCGGAGCCCCGCTGCACCTGCCCCAGGCACAAAAGCGCCGAGGTCTTACCGGGGAAGCAAAAAGGCCCTCTCTGAGCGGTTTGATCTGGGAACGTCTCGGGGATAAAAACGCTGGATTGACCGCCCCCTTTGATTTCCCAGTGGTCTTCACGTAAGGAGTTGACAGGATGAGACTGAACATTTGTGGCTCGCTCGCCGCTGCCGCTTTAGGACTGGCCCTCGTCTCGCCCGCCGCGGCCCAGACCAAGCCGACGATCGCCGTGATGCCGACCGGCTACTTCACCGCCGCTGCGGAGAGCGCCGATAACGTGACCCAGGGTCTCTCGGCGCAGTTCGAGGGCCAGGGCTACCGCGTGATGGGCACAGACCAAGCGCAGAGCGCCTTCCAGACGCTGGGCCTGAACCGCAACCAGCACTACGCTGACCGCGTGGCCCTCAAGTTCGGCCGGCAGATGGGCTCCGACCTGGTGGCTTACCCGCGCCTCCTGGCCGTGGGTATCCCGATCAGTGGCGAGACCGTGAAGACCACCGAGCTGCTGCAGCCGGCGGCGGTTCTGCACCTGCGGGTGCTCAACGTCCACACCGGGCAGCCGATTTACTTCCGCCAGATCGCGCACGAGTTCAACACCGATGCGCCGAGCGTGGCCAGCACGTTCCAGTTGCCGACGCCGGTCGCCAGCGCCAGCGCCAATGAAGTGACCCAGATGTACTTCCAGCGCGTGGCCGGCAGCCGCCAGGAGTACCGCGGCACCCGGTAATCAGAGATCGAGCTTCGCTAGTCGTAATCCTGCCGAGAGGGATGGGGCATCCAGCCTCATCCCTCTTGGCCGTTTCTGGGATCCTGGGTCCCGTAATCCGTGAAGAAACCGACCCGGCGCGGCTCCGTTCTCATCCCCGGCTCCGTTCTCATCCCCGGCTCCGTTCTCATCCCCGGCTCCGTTCTCATCCCCGGCTGAACACCGAACACCCAACACCCAACACCCTCCATGCAGGGCAACGAGCCGGGAACGGTCAACTGCAGGGCGTCGATCCAGGCCCCGCCGCCGGCGGGTTGAATCGGCGCCTCGCGACGCACGGGACACGGACCGGAACCCAATGCCTTCATTCGTCACCCACCTGGAATGCACCCGCTGCGGGAAGCAGTACGATCACCGCCAGTTGCAGACGCTCTGCCACGACTGCGCCCGCCCGCTCTACGCGCGCTACGATCTCGCTGCCCTGGGCGCCGCGGTGAGCAAAGAGGATCTCCGCGGCCGGGAGAGCAGCCTCTGGCGCTATGCCGAGTTCCTGCCGATCGGCGAGACCACCGAGCGCGTGTCCTTCGGCGAAGGGTGGACACCGCTGCTCGCCTGCCCCCGTCTCGGCGCGGAGCTTGGGCTCACGGACCTGCTGGTGAAGGACGAAGGGCAGATCGCCACCGGCAGCTTCAAGGCGCGGGGCATGGCGGTGGCGGTTACGAAGGCGAAGGAGCTGGGGGCGACTTCCCTGGCGGTGCCCAGCGCCGGCAACGCCGGCGGCGCGATGGCGCAATACGGCGCGCGGGCCGGGCTGGAGTGCCACGTATTCATGCCGGTGGACGTGCCCCAACTGAACCGGATCGAGTGCGTAGCGGCCGGAGCGAAGACCTTCCTGGTCCGGGGCCTCATCACGGACTGCGGCAAGATCGTGCGGGAAGGTACCCCGTCCAAGGGCTGGTTCGACATGTCCACGCTCAAGGAGCCATACCGGGTCGAGGGCAAGAAGACGATGGGCCTGGAGATCGCCGAGCAGCTCGGTTGGGAGCTGCCGGACGTGATCCTCTACCCCACCGGAGGCGGCACCGGCCTCGTGGGCATGTGGAAGGCGTTCCAGGAGCTGGAAGCGATCGGCTGGATCGGCAGCAAGCGCCCGCGCATGGTGGCGGTGCAGAGCGAAGGCTGCGCCCCGATCGCCCGCGCGTTCCACAACGGCGACGAGTTCGCGGAGCCGTGGAAGGACGCGGCCACTATGGCCAGCGGCATCCGGGTCCCGGCCGCCGTCGGCGACTTCCTGATGCTTCAGGCCCTTCGCGAAAGCGGCGGCACCGCGGTGACCGTTTCGGACGCCGAGATCGACGCGGCTACCCGCCTCACCACCCGGCTGGAGGGGCTCTTTGTCTGCCCCGAAGGCGGCGCGGTGGTCGCCGGGCTCCAGAAGCTCATCGCGGATGGCTGGGTCCAGCCGGACGAGAAGGTAGTGGTCTTCAACACCGGCACCGGGCTGAAGTACCCGGAATGCTTCCCGGTGGACCTGCCGGTGCTGGATCCCCGCGAGACGATCGACTACAGCTCGCTGTAGCAAGTGCCATCGCTGGGCACAGAGCGGCTCCGGGACGTGCCAACCATCGCGACCGATCTCGTAACTGGAACGCGAGACTTGCGTTCATATCGGTAATGACACCTCAGTTACTGTTGTGCATGCTGTTCTTCGCAGAGGGCCTGCTGCTGGCCGCTGTCGCGGTGCCGCTGGTTCGGGAGCAGGTGCCGCGGAACCATTGGTATGGGTTCCGGGTACCGAAGACGCTCGCCTCGGACCAGGTGTGGTATCCGGCCAACCGCTTCCTGGGACGAGAGCTGGTGGTGAGCGGCCTCCTCATCGCCGTGGGTTCGTTGCTACTGAGTGTGGCTGCGGCCCGGCTTTCCGTGGATCAGACCGCCTGGCTCGGCCTCGCGCTGACCCTCATCCCGCTAACGGTCACGATCGTGCGGGGCCTCCGGTACCTCACGAGCCTTTAGGTCTCATAGAAAGGCCGTAGACAGGCCCCGCGTGGCGTGCGCTCTCGGTCACCAACTCTCGACAGCGGGGTCCGCCGCTCTTGGAGGCGGGGCGCCGTGATCGAACGCCGCACGAGGCGGCTGCCTACGGTTTGCTAGCAGAGAGAACACTGT
>JAJFMS010000851.1 GCA_020696885.1 Armatimonadota bacterium
GGTCAAGGAGTTTCGCGTCCCGATCGAGACCGTGGCGCTGCTCCTGCTGGTGAACAGCGGGCTGACGATGGCCGCGGCGCCGATCGTGGGCCGCTGGACTGACCGGTACGGCGAGCGCCGGGTGCTGAGCATCTACTACCTGCTCGTCGCTGGGGTGTTCTTTCTGTACACGCGCATCACGGAGGCCTCGTCCATACTGGGCATGCGCCCGGAGTGGCTGTTCTACGGGATCTTCGCCGTAGACAACCTGCTGTTTACGGCCTCCGTGGGGATCCAGACCTACATCCGCCACACCGCTCCGCGGGAGGACCTCTCCGCCAGCCTGGCGATGGGCCTCACCTGGAACCACATCGCGGCGGTCTCCGTGCCGCTGGTCGCCGGGTTGATCTGGGCCGCCTACGGCTACGAGCGGATCTTCCTGTGCGGCATCGGTCTGGCCGTCGCTTCGTTTGCGATGTGCCTGACGCTCCCGGTCCGCCAGGCCGCCGCGCCGCGATAAGTCGCCCCGTGGCGACGAGAGCCGCCGGGACCGCGCCGATAATCCTTGCTCGGGGCAAGCCGCGCCTGTCGGCCTGTGATCACGGGCCGAAGTTGGGCCAGGACGATTTGTATGCGCGTCCGGTGATCCGGTCGCAAGATTCTTTCAATCGGATCACTCCGCACTTGCCGAATGAAGCAGGGGGTTGGAATGCGAACAGTATTCAGGGAAGCGCTGGCGTGCCCGCGCTGCCGCACGGCGGTGGAAGGCACGGGCGGGGAGCTGCGGTGCGGGACGTGCGGGACAGTCTACGTCGTGGAAGACGGAGTGCCGATACTTCTGGTAGAGCCCGCCAAGCTGCCGAAGGCAGGGCGGAAGGTCAACGTGGACCAACCGGCCTGGGTGAAGGCGGCCAAGCAGGTGCTCACGGTGCCCAGCCCCACGCTGGAGAATCAGGCGCTGAGGGCGCAGTTGCCGCGGTTTCTTGCCGGGTTTCCGGCGGACGCGTTCCTGGCGAACGTGGGCTCCGCCTCGCTGACGTATGGCGATCGGGTGGTGAACGTGGACCTGTGCCCCGGGCCGGGAGTCCACGTGGTGGGGGATGCGACCCGGCTGCCGTTCCGGGACGCCAGCCTGGACGGCATCATTTCACGGCGCGTGCTGGAGCACGTGCGGAAGCCGGGCCTGGCGGTGGCGGAGATGCACCGGGTGCTGCGGCCGGGTGGCAGGGTGTGGTGTGAGATCCCGTTCCTGCAGGGCTACCATCCCACTCCGACGGATTTTCAACGGTATACCGCGGATGGACTGGCGGACCTCTTCGACCAGTTCGAGGTAGTGGACGTGGGGGTAGCGCTCGGCCCCAGCTCGACGCTGTCCTGGATTTTGCGGGAGTACTTCGCGATCTTCTTCGCTTTTGGGAACCCCTATCTCTACAAGATCAACGAGCGCCTCTTTAGCTGGCTGACCCTGCCGGTGAAGTATCTCGATCTGATCACGGCTCGGAGCCCATTTGCCACGCAGATCGCCAGCAGCTTCTACATCGTCGCCCAGAAGACCTGATCCCCCGCTGCCACGCCCGGCAGCATCAAGACCCGCTGCCGATCGGAAGCCCATGCGATATCACATCACCCTCTCCTCGCTTTTGCTCCTGGCCGGCGCCGGTCTGGTGCTTGGTCCCGTTCGGCCAACGTTCGGGCTGGACTCCCCCAAGGCGCCCAAGGTGTCGCTGAAGGTGTCTCCCGGCGAGAGCCGGCTGCGCCTGGGTGAAGGCGTGCTCCTGAAGGCGGACCTGAAGGGTCGCGAGGGGCCGGTGAGGTGGGAGGTGGAAGGGGCTGGCATGGGCACCATCAGCTCCGACGGGTTCTACCAGGCGCCCAGCTACGGCTCCACCCCGGCCACGGTGCGAGTGACCGCTTCCGCGGACGGTGAGCCTACGGCGAAGGCCCAGGCCCTGATCTTCCTCCAGCCGGTCTCCCTGGAGATCAAGCCGGAGAAGGTGGAGCTGGCCACTGGGGAAACGTTCCACTTCCGCGCCAAGGTGGAACAGGTGGGCGACCAGCGGGTGATCTGGAGCGTCGAGGGCGGCGAGAAGAACGGCCGGATCACTGAGTCGGGCCTGTTCACGGCTCCGGCGCACTTCGCCACCCCCGGCACGATCTCGGTGAAGGCCACCTCGGCCGCGGACCCGATGAAGAGCGCCATCGCTACGGTCCACATCACTAAGGTAGAGATCAAGGTCAAGCCCGTCGAGGTGACGATCAAGCATGGCGAAGCCCGGCGCTTCGAGGCAAAGGTCACCGGTACTCCCAGCACGGCGGTAGAGTGGATCGTCCTTGGCGAAGGACTGGGTCACGTCTCGAACTCCGGGATGTATGCGACGCCGGCCACGATGTCGACCCCCGCGGTAGTAACGGTGCTGGCGCGGGCGGTGGCCGATCCGAGCAAGACCGCCACGGTGCGCGTGCGGGTGGAGGCGGTGCAGCTCCGCACCGGCGCCGGGCGCGGCAAGAACGGCAAGAACGGCAAGAACGCGCGGCGACCTTCGCCGCTGAAGCGGATGGCCCGGGGTCTCTATCGGGCCGCCGCCCCCAAAGTGGTGCGGCTGATCATGCCGTTCGACCCGATCGACTTTCTGGTAAAGGGCCCCAACTTCCAGGGCAAGTCCGGCAAACAGTATGTGCCGCTGGGCGGCGCCGTGGACCTGGATGCGGCGGTCCAGAACAGCAGTAACGACGGTGTGAAGTGGGAAGTGGTGGGGGAGAAGCACGGCGAGATCACCGAGGACGGCACCTACTATGCGCCGCCCGCGATGGCCACGCCGTTCCTGGTGCAGGTCCGCGCCACCAGCATTGCCGACCCGACCAAGACCGTACTCCACACGCTCCACATCCCCCCGGTGGTGGTGCAGACACAAAAGCAGGCTTACCCTTGCCTGATGGACGGCGCGATCCAGCTCCAGTCCCGCGTGGAGAACTCCGAGAACGACCAGGTGAAGTGGAGCGTGGAAGGGGGCGACGCGTTCGGCACGGTGTCCGACAACGGGCTGTACCATCCGCCGTCCGTGCTCACCACGCCGGCGGTGATCCGGGTGCGTGCGGCCAGCGTGGCCGATCCGAGCAAGTACGCAGTGATCCAGGTGAACGTACCGGGCGTGCGGCTGGAGCTTTCTCCGGACGAGGCCGAGGTGCGCC
>JAJFMS010000852.1 GCA_020696885.1 Armatimonadota bacterium
ACACCGCCCTCCGCCGACGGCTGCCGCGCAGGTCCCAACACCCAACACCCAACGCCCGGTCTTTTTCTCGAAACCGCAGCACCCCCGCCGCGTCTGAGGTCTCGTTGACGGTAGTAGTCGATGAGGACTCGATGATCCGTATCTCCGGTGGTGCGCGCAGGCTCTGCGATGGGACTTCCCGGCGGGACCTGCTCCGCCTGGGTGGGCTCAGCCTGTTCGGCCTCTCGCTGCCGGAGCTGCTCGCCCGCTCCGCACTCGCGGCACCACTTACCGGAGGGCTCGGGAAGGCGAAGTCCTGCATCCTCTTCTTCCAGGAAGGGGGCCTCGCCCAGCAGGATAGCTGGGACCTCAAGCCCGACTCTCCTTCTGAAGTGCGCGGCCCGTTCGAGGCGATCCGCACCTCCACCGGGGAGCGGATCTGCGAGCACATGCCGGAACTCGCGAAGGTTGCTCACCGCTACGCGCTGGTTCGCTCCGTCACCCACGACATCTTCGATCACAACGCCGGGGCTTACTACTGCCTCACCGGCCGCACCCCTCGCGTGGGCGGCGGCCTGGTGCAGGGCGATCGCCGCGCTAACTTTCCCGGCTACGGGGCGGTGGCCGCGCGACTGCGGCCGCCGGACGGCGGAGCGCCGGGCTTCGCGCACATCCCAGCGCTGCTCACCAACAACGGCGAGTTCCTACCGGGGCAAAAGGCCGGGTTTCTGGGCGGTCAGTACGACCCGTTCGTTCTCGGTGACCCCACGCAGCCGGAGTTCGCGGTTCCGGGGCTCACCGCACCCGGTAAGTTCTCCAGCGACCGGCTGTCCCGCCGCGAGGCGCTGCTCCACCAGGTGGGGAGCGATCTGGCCCGCCTCGGGGACCTGCCGCTCGGGAGAGACACCGACGCCTACTACGAGCGCGCCTTCCGGGTCCTCACGTCCGGCGCAACGCGGAAGGCGTGCGACCTCGCCGCCGAGCCGCGCGCCACCCGCGAGCGGTACGGCATGCACCACATGGGCCAGTCGTTCCTGCTGGCGCGGCGGCTGGTGGAGGCGGGCGTCCGGCTGGTCACCGTTACCTGGGGTCCGAACTCCGGCTCCGACTCGAACCAGTGCTGGGACACCCACCGGCGTAACCATCACTTCCTCCAGAGCTCCCTGCTGCCCCCCACCGACCGCGGCCTCGCGGCTCTGATCGGCGACCTCCACGACCGTGGGCTGCTGGAAGAGACGCTGGTGGTGGCGATGGGTGAGTTCGGGCGCACGCCCGAGATCAATAAGCAGGGCGGCCGCGATCACTGGCCCCACTGCTACTCCATCATGCTCGCCGGCGGCGGCATCCGCGGCGGCGCCATCCACGGCGCCTCCGACGCAATGGCCGCGTACCCCGCCCGCGATCCGGTCACCCCCGAAGACATCGCGGCAACGATCTACGCCGCCCTGGGCATCGACCCGGCCGCCGAGATCCTCGACCTGGAATCCCGCCCGCATCCCGTGTCCCTGGGCCAGCCCGTCCGCGCTCTCTTCGGCTAGCCCCAACCCAGGTGCTGTGCGTATGGTCGTCACGCCCACAACGCTTGCGGCGCACGTGTGGCCGTCCCCGCTGCTCACACTGTCGTCATGCCCCTAAGCGTCCGGCAGCCTATCCCCCCGCCGGCGCGTAGTACGTGTTCCCTGCGAAACAGCTCCCAACAAACTCGGAACGCTGGTTGGCGCGTGGGCCGTGCGGCTCTCTGTAGAGGTCATCGGGGCGAGGGGCATCCGTTTCGATGACGGTCTGCGTTTCAACGAGGGGCGCTTTGGGGCAAAATGATTACTTGGGGACCTCTGGACTGCTTGGCGAGACATCTGCCGAGCCATCCATTCGTTACCGCCTCGGCCACTGTCGTGGCGACTCCCTTCCCTCCTTGGAGACTTAGCTAATGAAGAAACGTACCGATCTTGCTGCCGGCGCAGTCAGCCCGCGCCGCCGTGCCACTTCAGTGTTCGCCGTCACCGCCCTGGCCCTTTCCATCGTTGCCGGCCAACTGACCGCGCAAGCCGGTTCGCCGGTCGGCCTTCCCGCCACCATCACCGGCAACGACGCGGAGTGGTTTATCCAGAACGACCAGGGCACCTCCAACGGTGACCCGGTGGGTGGAAGCGGCATTTCAGGCCCCGGGCTTGGCACGAACGATGCGCGGCTGATCTCCACCAACCAGGGCGACGCCTTCGATGGCGGGATGACCCTTTGGGTCAACAACGACATCTACGTGGCGCCGCCGAGCCCCACGGTGACGCCGAGCCTGGTGGCCACCGACCCGGCCCCGATGTCCGGTCTGAACGTGAGCGTGGAGTACTACGCCCTCACCAGCAGCCCCACGCTACGGATGCAGGCCATCTTCCAGAACCCCAGCCCGATGCCGGTGTCGGTCACCGCCACGCTGGTCTCGAACCTCGGCTCGGACAGCGGCACGACCGTGGTCGGCACCAGCTCCGGCGACGCCACGTTTACCGCGGCAGACGACTGGATCGTCACCGACGACGGCAGCAGCACCGGCAATGACCCCGCCGTCACCCACTTCCTGGCAGGCGCCACCGGAGCGGTGCAGCCCTCCAGCGTCTCGCAGACCGTGTTCTCACGCTCGGGCACGGAGGGGATCCTCGCGAACTACCCGCTCACCGTTCCGGGCAACAGCACGCGGCGGCTGGTCTTCTTCGTGCAGCTCAACACCTCCAGCGCCAACGGTGTAACCAACGCCGCGCCGTTCGCCGCCAGCATCGTGGACGGTAATGACGCCCTGAGTGGAATCGGCGCCTCCGAGCAGTCCCAGGTGGTGAACTTCGACCTGGATGCCGTCGACGAGGGCGGCCCGGTCCGGGTGGTCGGATCCGGCAATGTCCAGATTGGCCGTGTGCGCGGCACGATCAACGTCAACGCCCACCGGCTGGCGAATGGCCAGGCCGGCGGCTCCCTCAACTACACGGAGTCCCGCACGCGGAGCATCCGCGGCTACCGGGTCACCGGGATCACCCGCGTGGGGAATACGGTCACCCTCACCGGGCTGGCCCGCATCTCGGGTGGCTCCACCCCGGGCGGCACTTTCACCGCCACCATCGTAGACAACGGCGCCACCGGTGATGAGTTCTCGATCAGCGCTGGGGGCATCAACGTTGGGCCGCTGCCGGTCCGCGGAAACCTCC
>JAJFMS010000853.1 GCA_020696885.1 Armatimonadota bacterium
CACCAGCGGCACGATCCCGGCCGCGTCGGCGGCCCGCACCACTGCCTCCAACTCCCGCAGGGTGATGCCGGTGTGCTCCAGGTCCGGCATCACGTAGTCGTAACCCGCCTCAGCAGCGATCCCGACTACGTGGGGATCCGCAGAGAGCATGATCAGCCCGATCGCGACTTCATCTCGCAGCAGCTTGCGCTTTACGGCGTTCGTCCGCACTAATTGTCCCCCTCGGTAGAAAATCCGCACCCCCCTGCGCTCGGAAGCGCGGATGCTTTTGGGTGTCGTTCGACACGACCCCGCCGGGGTCATTCCGGCAGCGACATTTGTGCTTGAAAACCGGGGCGCCGCGCGGTCTGATCTCACCGCTCGCACTCGCCACTCACCACGGAATCCCTAGCTCGCCACTCTATTACTCGCCCACTTCCTGTCCGATCTACTGCATGGGCTCCCGGCCCGTGTAGTATCGAAGCATAGAGTGTAGTTAATAGTTTGAAGTCGGACCCCTGTCCGCCCTGACGGCGTTTGTTTACATGCTTTCGCTGTTGGTCGGGGGAGCTGGAAGGCCCACGCGCAAGCCTCCACCTCCGCGGAGCCCGCCCCCGTGCGGGGCCGGGCGGCCATCCGGAGCCTGGGGGCAGCTCTGCCGCAGTTCGCGCGACGGTACGGCTACTCGCCCGAGCGGCTGATTAAGCTGCTGGATCAGGACCCCGATCCGGGTATCGACGCCGCCGGTGACCAGCAGCGACCCGAACAGGCCCACGCCCACCATCACCCTCACCGGCAAGGCGAAATAGCGGGGAAGGCCCGCGACCTGGACCGGCACCAGGAGCACGCGGACGTCCTGCGCGGTCTGGAGGCGAGCCTGGAGCAACGAGAGGATCCGACGCCGAGGCGGTGACGGCGCCGGACCGGCAGGGGCTCTGTGGGCTGACTAAGGGGCGAAGTAGTTGGGGCACGATACTCTAATCAGGCGGCCCTTAGAAGCTTCCTCCCGTACGGTGCTGCTGACGTCGGGGTTATGGAGCTAACCGTGGACCTTTTTGCTCTTCGCGGCCGCGCGAATGATCCGGTGGGGCTCTGCTGGACCTGCGGGTCACTGCTTGCCGCTCTCGGTGCCGCCGCGGCCTCTGCACAACGCGCGGATCCCGGCCCGCGGATCGTTTTCTCCACCACGCGCGGCGATCTGGGGCGGGTGGATGCCGGCGGCTCCGCCCGGCTCACCTTTCCTTTCCGGAACTCTGGGGCCAGGCCGCTGCGGATCCTCGCCGTCGAGGGCGACTGCGGCTGCATCACGCCGGAGTACCCGAAGACAGTGGCGCCCGGTAAGAGCGCAGTGCTCACGGCGCTGTTCGAAGCCCAACCGGGTTGGGGCGGCAAGATCGAGCGCTCGCTCCGCGTGCGCACCGACGACCCGGTGCAACCGGAGGTGAAGCTCTCGGTCGTCGTGGACATCGTCCCGTTCGTTCAGATGGACCCCTGTAGCCCGCTGCAGCTCTTCTACCGGCCCGGGCAGGTCTATCGGAAGACAGTACGACTCACTCCCCGTGCCGGGAGCAAGCTGGGGCTGAGCAATCCGTCGACGAACTCGCCGCTGATCAAGGCCCGCCTGGACCCACCGGCAGCCGGCGACTCGAAGCGTGCCTATACGCTCCACCTCACCATCGGCCCGCGCGCGCAACCGGGCGACTTCAGCGCGACGGTGAAGGTGCAGACCACGGAGCCGAGCTATTCCGAAGCGTGGCTGGCGGTAACGGGCCTGGCGGAGATCGGGCCGGTAGTCAACCCCAGCGAGATCTCACTGCCTACGGTGCGCCCTGGACCCGAGGGCCAGGAAGTGGCGCGGCTGCAGGTGTTCACGCGGCGCGGCAGGCTGAAGCTGCTATCCGTGAATACCGGCACCCCGGCACTTCGAGCTGAGCGCGTCGAGAAAACCCCCGGCTATTTCTACGAAGTGTCGCTGCGGACCACCGCGCTCTGGAAGAGCGGCGTCATCGCGTCCACCATCCAGGTGCGAACCGACGATCCCAAGACGCCCGTGGTGAAGGTGCCGTTTCACGCCACCGCGCAGTAACCGGGCGGAGCGGGGGTATGGGAGTATGGGCGAAAGGGTCCACACGGCTCCCCCCATACCCAATCCCTACGCTGGCCGAGCCAGAACTCAAGGGAGTAGTGGAGTGGGAACGCGGCCATCCGGCCGCACCGGCGTCCATTACTCCCATACTCCCCCATACTCCACTACTCCAACACCCCGCTTCGCCCGCAGCGCCGCTTCTGCGCAGTTTGCGCGCGATCTCGCTGTGCAGAGACTACTTGCGGTCGTACTTCAGCACGTAGCTGACGAAGACCTGGTTGCCGTCCACCCCGAGCGTGCTGTTCTTGCCGCCGCCAATGCGCACCAGCGAGTTTCGATCGAGGGCGTAGCTGGCGGAAACCGTCCACAAGTCCGATCGATCCGCGTCGTTCCGCAGGGTGTAGTCGGCGGAGAATGAGAGCCGCGGAGAGGCGACATACGTGAGGCCAATGCCGGCTACCAGGTCGCTGACGTCATCACAGGTGCAGTGAGCCCACCCGGCGTTCAACGTCGCGAACATCCGCTGGCCGATCGCCTGATCGGCCGCGAGGAGTACGTCATACCGCTCCCCGATACCGTCGAGGTCCGCATACCGGCCGACGAAGCTGACCACGGGCAGGTGCACGTCGGTAGGCTGGTAGAGCACGAACTTCCCGGCAAAGTCGAGCTGCAGGATGTTCGCGCTTCCCTGCCCGCTGACGCTCACGTGGTTGTTGACGCCGGAGCCCTGGATCTGCCAGGGGTGGCGCGGATCGGCGGAACTCGCGTACCCGAGGGTGCCGCCGAAGAAGCTCAGCTCCTCGCCGCCGTCGTCCGAGTGCCCGAACAAGGGGCTGATCACGAACCGCTGGGTGGGACTGTCGATCCGCGAAGCCTGGTTCTGCAGCGCATCCTTCGGGCGCTTGTCATCCGGTGAGCCCAGGAAGGTACGCCCGGAATAGAGGCCGCCGTAAGGCTCCAGCAGCTTCAGGTCCGCGGACGCGGGTTGGCTGCCGCTCGCCGCCAGTAGGGCTAGTACTGCGGCCATGGGAATTCGTCGTAACATGGTGTCGCTCTTTCGTAGAGGGGTGGAAAACGTGGCTCGGCCGTCGGGAGGCGCC
>JAJFMS010000854.1 GCA_020696885.1 Armatimonadota bacterium
GAGGTCACCTGCGACTTCTATCCCCGAGCCGTAGGACCCCCATCCCCACACACCGAACCTAACAACACGGGCCCTGTTAACCTCGAACCCAGCGTTGACGGGAATTATCGGGGTGTACGCCGACGCTCGGACACGCGCCGACCCGCGTCCGCGAGGACGCCTGACCAGCGAGGCGATTTCAATCCCTCGCCCGCATGTGGGATTCGCCCCACATGAGATCGCTCCGCACCTCCCACAGGAGTGACTGATGACCACCCGCGAAGACGTGCGCCGGATCGCGCTGGCGCTCCCCGGTGCAACGGAGTCGGAAGACCACTTCGCCTTCTCGGTCCTGAACAAGGGCAAGCAGAAGGGGTTCGTCTGGGCGTGGAACGAGCGCGTGGAGCCCAGGAAGCCCAAGGTGCCCAGCCCCGTCGTGGTGGCCATCCGTGTCGCCGACCAGTTCGAGAAGGAAGCGCTCCTCGCCAGCGGCGGCGACAAGATCTTCACGGAGCCGCACTACAACGGCTACCCGGCCGTCCTCGTCCGGCTGCCCTTGATCGACGCGGACGAGCTGGAGGAGCTGATCACCGACGGCTGGCGCTGCCAGGCCCCGCGAGCGCTGCTCCAGGCCTGGGAGAGTCGTGAGCGGGGTGATCTCGCCTGAATGCCGTAGCGAGGGCGTATGCCGGTCGTTGACGAGCACACCGAACCGAAGCGGCGCGGACGGCTTCCCGGGGCGTTGGCGCTATTGCTGCTGGTGCCGCCGCTACTCGGGGTTGCGCTTCTGATCGCCGCCGCCTTCCGCCCCCTGGAATTGGGCCCGCTCATCGTGATGACGATGAGCACCCCCGCTCCGGCCCGTGCCCCCTGGCTCACCTCCCGCGTGTTCGGCGCGGCCCCCAGGTCAGGAGTACGGGTAACCCTCAGTCCTGCGGGAGCCCCCAGGCTGCAGTATCAGCCCACCGCCCCCGGAAGGGTCCTCCGTCTCTGCCTCGGCGGGCGAGCCTACTACCTGGGCTGGTTTCCCGGTCACCGAGTGCCATAGCCGGTCGGACCCGGGGGCAGGAGATTGCGCTGTCCCCGTTGCTTCGGCCTGGCTGCGATCCGATCGACCTGGAGTCGGCGTCTCCAGGCGCCGAGCGTCAGCGATCTACTGTTGGCGAAGCGCGAGCGTCGCCGTCCCCGCTACTGCGGACTAGCTGCGGTCCGATCCACGTGGAGTCGGCGTCTCCAGGCGCCGAGCGTTAACCGTGCGCCGACCGGGGACCTCGGTCGGCGGCTGGATCGACGCGATTATCTTTCCACCCCGCGACCCCACCACTAACCACTAACCACTAACCACTAACCACTAACCACCCGGCGCATACCGCTTCTTCACCAGGTCATACAGGTCGTTGTTCTGCCGCACCGGGTCGTCCGGCTGGTAGAGTTCGGTGTACTTCTCGTAGACCTGGTCGTGCTTCAGCCCGGCCAGATCCTCCGTCGAGGCGAGGTCCTTACCGGTGAGGAGCTCCTTCATCGCCTTCAGCTCGGCAGCCTCCACCCCATGGATCGACGGGTGCTCCTTGCCGCGGTGCATGGAGATCGGCAGGATCGTAAGGTTCACCTCGGACAGCGCCTCGCGGGAAGCCTCCACTTTGGTCTGCATCTCCGAGTCCCGGATCAAGCCGGCCACCTCCCGCGCGTCTTGGGGGGAGGAGGTCTCCCGCATCTCCGCCATCGCTTCCTTCACCGGTTTCGAGAAGTTCACGCGTCCGCGCAGCGTCTCCGCGTAGGTGAGGCCATGCCGGTTGGCTTCCTCATCATGCGAGACTTCGAGGAACTCGGGCGAGTCCTTCTTGTTTCCCAACGCCGTGTTCACCAGCTGCGTGGCCTGGCGCATCGTGACGTAGGCCTGGTGGGGATCGTCCTCATTCCGAGCCTCCTCCATGATCTCGTCGAGCCGGTTCGAGATCTTCTCTTGCCGTTCCGGAGGCAGCCCACCGATCCGGTTGTCGATGATCAGCCGTGACGCTTCCAGGCTGGTCTCGGTCACCGAGATCACCGGTCGCTCATAACCCAGCCGTTCGATCGGGTGCGGCTTCGGCGGCTGCGCTCCGCCCTCGTCCGGCGGAGGCGGCTTCGAGATGTCCTCTGCGTCCTGAACCACGTCTCCCAGTTCTTCTCCGCGTCGCTCCGTCAGCTTCTCCCACGGTATGTCATCCCGGCTGCCGCCCTGGTCGCGGTGCTCGCGAATGCCCTCGGCAAGCGCGACCGCCTCCTGCTTGCGTTCTTCGGTCCAGTGCTCGGGCACCCGGAAGGTTGAGGCCTGCGCACCCTCCACCGCGGCCGACGCTTGCGGCTGTGACGTCGCGGCCTCCGCTTGCGAAGCGGCCGCGCCCGTCTGGGACGCGACCACGTCCACCGCCGGAGGATCCATCAGCAGCACGGCCGGGCCGCCGCGCACATCCTGAGCCGCGCCCTCGGCCGCCTGCTGCTGCTCCTGGCGTGCGCCGCCTGCCAACTGCTCCCCCTGCTGTTGCTGACCCAGTGGCTGTTCCTGCACGATCTGCTGGAGCTGCTGCTCCCAGTTCTCCTGCCTTTGCGGCTGCGCCTGGAGCAGGGGAGCCTGTTCCGTGACGACCTGCTGGAGCTGCTCCTGCCAGTTCTCGTTCGTCTCACGACCCACCACCTGCAGTGGTTCCTGCCGGTTGACGTTCACCTGGCGTCCCACCACCTGCAGTGGCTCCTGCCCCGCAACGATTTCATTCAACTGGAGCTCCAGCCCCCGCTCCAGGCCGGCTCCCGCTCCGCGTCCCATTCCGGCCATGAGGTAGTCCCCGGGCACCTCCTGCGGCGGGGGCTCCGGAACTGCTGCCGGCTGCTGTTGATCCGGGTTCGTGCGCGGCGTAGGCGTCATCGGAGGCACGATGGTCGGGCCAGTGGACGGATTGATCGTGGTGCCCCCGCCGCCGCCAGGGATCCACATCGGCTGGTAGACGGGAGGCTCCGGCGGCTGGACGACCGGTATTTCCGGCTCGGGCTGGGGCAAAGCCTCCTCTTGGACGGTGTCGATCGACGGCCCCTGCGGCACCTGAAACTCCTCAGGCGGCAGGGACTGTTCGCGGAGCCACCGCTCAACATTAGGCATCATCGGCCGAGAAGGCCGCTCGGGTGTCGGTACAGTCTCCGGCGCCTGGGTG
>JAJFMS010000855.1 GCA_020696885.1 Armatimonadota bacterium
GCGTCATCGCCTCGTCGCGGGTGGCTACGTGGCACTCCACCGTCTCGGCCACGTAGGAGAGGGTAGACCAGTAGCGGTCCAGCTCGGCTTCCGTGGGTGGACGGAAAGTGTAGATACTCCAGATGGTTTGGATCGCCATACTCCGGCAGTGCAGCGGCACGATGCCGAGGTCCCGTTGCTACGGAGCCGCCGCAACAAGACTATACCCCACTCGGCAGCCAGGGAAGGAGCGTACGTCGCCACCTACCGGACTCGGCGCACGGCGGACAGGGAGACCGAGGCGCTGCGGGGTGGCTCGACCCTACTGACTCGCGTCCAGGCACGTGCGCGAGCGGCGCTACGGGAATCCGGCAGTCCAGCGGCGAAGACGCGCTCCGCTTGCCGCAGGCTGAAGACGCCTACGCGTTTAGTCCCAGCTAAATACTACGCTGTTAAAGCGTGTGACCCTGCCTTTAGTGCCTGATATCATTTGGTTGAAGTATCCCCGCGAACACAGATCCAGCCATGATGTCGTTCCAAACACGCCGAGCCTTTACCCTTATTGAGCTGCTCGTGGTGATTGCCATTATCGCCATTCTAGCCGCCATTTTGTTCCCCGTTTTCGCGCAAGCGCGGGAGAAGGCGCGGCAGACGCAGTGTCTTTCAAACCTGCGCCAGATGTCCACCGCGATAGCAATGTACGTTCAGGACTATGAGGCGTATCCGCTCTACTCCTCGGTCGGCAATGAGCGGTGGCACACGCTGCTGAACTCCTACGTCAAGAACCAGCAGATCTATGTGTGCCCCTCCTCCGCCGCACAGTTCCACTTCCGGAATATGGGCTACGGGTTCAACCACCAGTACCTGGCGCGGTCCGTGAGCCGCGGTGGGAGTGGCTCCGGCGCCACCGACTCCCAGATCGAGTATCCGGCGGACACCATCGCCATCGCCGACTCATGGGGAACGGGCGGCTGGTCGCAGGGCCCGCAGGCCTGGAGCGCCGCAACCAACGATTGTGACCGGTTGATGAACCATGGGTATACCGTCGACCCGCCGCTGCTCCCCCCCGGCAGCAGCTGGGCCACGAGCTGCTCCGTTTCCAATCCGATCGCCGGCTATCCGGGCGCGGGTCACACGCGTATCGCAACGCGGCACAACGGGGGTGCGAACGTGGCCTTCTGTGACGGGCATGCCAAGTGGATGCGGCGCGAGCCTCTGGAGATCGACAACACCTACTGGAACGGGAGAAAGCTCCCCACCCCGTGAGCCGGTGACTTTCGTCTACCGCCGGTAAGCCTCCACAGCCCGCTCCGATGTACGATCGGAGCGGGCTGTCGTGCTCAGAGAGGTCACTCCCCTTGCGCGCTCCCGCACCCGGCAAGCGGAATCCGGCGAGGCGCGGTCCCTTCCGCCCGGCAGGTGTCGGCGGCGAGCCTCGCCGACACCTGCCCGCGCCCGGTTCGCGAGCTTTCCTGGTCCCTTCTGGTTGTCGGCGGGTAATAGTCCGTTATCAGACACCGCCTTCTACCTCGGATGGCGTTTGCTCCCCGGACGATCGGGCAAAGCTTTAGTTGGAGGTGCGTGGTTCCATGGAGGTGCTGCCGACCCGGGTGCGGCTGGACGTGCCGGCATTCCAGGAGAACCGGGAAGCGATGCAGCTTCTCGTGGCCGAGCTGCGCGAGCGGCTGGCGGTTGCCCATCGGGGCGGCAGCGAGGCCGCGCGAGCGAAGCACACCGCCCGCGGCAAGCTGCTGGTGCGAGACCGCATCGAGCAGCTCATCGATCCCGGTAGCCCGTTCCTGGAGCTGGGCGCGCTGGCCGCGTGGGAGCTGTACGACAACGAGGTTCCGTCCGCGGGGATCGTCACCGGCATCGGGGTGGTGCACGGGCGCGAGGTGATGATCGTGGCGAACGACGCCACGGTCAAGGCCGGCACCTACTACCCGCTCACGGTGAAGAAGCACCTCCGGGCGCAGGAGGTGGCCCAGGAGAACGGCCTGCCGTGCATCTACCTGGTGGATTCCGGGGGCGCCTACCTGCCGCTGCAGGCGGAAGTGTTCCCGGACCGGGACCACTTCGGCCGGATCTTCTACAACCAGGCGCGGATGTCCGCCTGGAACATCCCGCAGCTCGCCGTGGTGATGGGCTCCTGCACCGCCGGGGGCGCCTACGTGCCTGCGATGAGCGATGAAGCGGTGATTGTGCGGGAGCAGGGGACCATCTTCCTGGGCGGGCCGCCGCTGGTGAAAGCGGCCACCGGCGAGGAGGTGACCGCGGAAGAGCTGGGCGGGGCGGAGGTGCATGCGCGCACCTCCGGCGTGGTGGACCACTACGCCCAGGACGACGTGCACGCGCTGCGGATCACGCGCTCGCTGGTCGAGGTGCTGAACCGCCCGCCGAAGCAGCCGCTGGACGTGGTGGAGCCGGAGGAGCCGCGGTACGCGGCGGAGGAGCTGTACGGCGTGGTGCCCGCGGACCCGCGCGTCTCGTACGACGTGCGCGAGGTGATTGCGCGCATCGTAGACGGCAGCCGCTTCCAGGAGTTCAAGGAGCTGTTCGGGACGACCCTTGTTTGTGGCTTCGCCCGAATCTGGGGCCAGCTTGTGGGTATCCTGGCGAACAACGGCGTGCTGTTCTCCGAGAGCGCCCTGAAGGGCACCCACTTCATCGAGCTGTGTGAGCAGCGCCGGATCCCCCTGGTGTTTCTGCAGAACATCACCGGGTTCATGGTCGGCCGTGCGTATGAGTCTGGTGGGATCGCCAAGAACGGCGCCAAGCTGGTGCAAGCCGTGGCCAACGCCGCGGTACCGAAGTTCACCGTGGTGGTGGGTGGTTCGTTCGGAGCGGGGAACTACGGGATGTGCGGCCGAGCCTACGGACCGCGCCAGCTCTGGATGTGGCCCAACGCGCGGATCTCCGTAATGGGCGGCGAGCAGGCGGCGCGCGTGCTGTTAACGGTGAAGCAGGATCAACTCCGCGCCCGGGGACGACCGGCGTTGACCCCGGACGAGGAGGCGGAGTTCATGGAGCCCACGCTGCGGAAGTACGGCGAGGAGAGCAGCGCCTACTACAGTACCGCGCGCCTCTGGGACGACGGCATCATCGATCCGGCGGACACGCGGATGGTCCTGGCGCTGGGCATCTCGGCCTCGCTCAACTCGCCCTGGCCCGAGCGCCAGGTCGGCATGCGTCGGGCCGCCTCCGCCGGGGTGGAAGAGAACACCGCCGACGCGCTGCAACTGGGCCGGATGTTCCAGGCGATCTACGAGTGCCCCCGCCCGGTGATCGCGCGGGTTCACGGCGCGGTATTCGGGGGCGGGGTCGGGCTGGTGGCCGCGTGCGACCTGGCCGTGGCACTGGAGCCGGTGCGGTTCTGCTTCAGCGAGGTGAAGCTGGGGATCATCCCGGCGGTGATCTCGCCGTTCGTGCTGCGGAAGATCGCGCCGGGGGTGGCGCGGCGCTATTTCCTGACCGCGGCGCGGTTCGACGCGGCCGAGGCCAGGCGGATCGGGCTGGTCGCTGAGGTCGCCGGAACGGTCGAGGAGCTGGACGCGCAGGTGCGCGCCTGGACCGACCTCCTGGATGCGAACGGTCCGGAGGCAATGGCGGCCTGCAAGCGGCTGCTGGATGAGGTGGATCCGGTCGATTGGGATCAGGTGCTGCCGCTGGTGGCCCGCCGGAACGCGGAGCGACGGGCCAGCGAGGAAGGGCAAGAGGGGATCCGCGCTTTCCTGGAAAAGCGCGTCCCGGCCTGGCACCCGGAAGCGGGGGCGACGGATGTTCCGTAGCGTGGCCATCGCCAACCGCGGCGAGATCGCGGTCCGGATCATCCGCACGCTGCGGGAGATGGGCCTCCGCGCCATCGCGCTGTATTCCGATCCGGACCGGGATGCGCCGCACGTGCGCCTCGCCGATGCGGCCTATCCGCTGCATGGCAGCACCTCCGCCGAGACGTACCTGGACGTGGAGAAGGTGATCGCCGCGTGTGTCCGGGCGGACGCCGAAGCGGTACATCCCGGCTACGGCTTCCTCTCCGAGAACGCGGAGTTCGCGGCGGCGGTGGAGCAGGCGGGATTGGCGTTGATCGGCCCGTCGTCCACGGTGATCCGGACGATGGGCGACAAGATCGAGGCGCGGCGCCTGATGGAGCAGGCGGGCGTGCCGGTGGTGCCCGGTTGGAGCGGCGAGATCCGGAACCCTGCCGAGCTGATCGCCCGGGCCGGTGAGATCGGCTATCCGCTGCTAGTGAAGGCGGCAGCCGGTGGCGGCGGGCGCGGGATGCGCCGAGCCGACGATGCCGCCGCGCTCCAGTCAGCGCTGTCGGCGGCACAGGCGGAAGCCGCGGAGACTTTCGGGGACGGGCGCGTGTTCCTGGAGCGGTACCTTCCGCGGTCGCGGCACATCGAGTTCCAGGTGTTCGGCGACCGGCAGGGGAGCGCCGTGCACCTCTTCGAGCGCGAATGCTCCATCCAGCGGCGGCATCAGAAGCTCATCGAGGAGTCCCCGTCGCCAGCCCTGAACGCGGATCTTCGGTCACGCATGGCGGAGGCCGCTCTCCGCGCCGCCTGCGCCGTGCACTACGAGAACGCGGGCACTATCGAGCTCATCCTGGCGGAGGACGGGAGCTTCTACTTCCTGGAGATGAACACCCGGCTGCAGGTGGAGCACCCGGTAACGGAGTGTCTGACCGGCCGCGATCTGGTGCGCGCCCAGCTCCAGGCGGCGGCGGGGGAGCCGCTGCCCTTCAGCCAGGACGAGCTCCAGGCCCACGGGCACGCGTTGGAGTGCCGGGTCTACGCGGAGGATCCGGAGCGCGGGTTTCTCCCCGGGGCCGGCCGCATCCAGGTGTACCGCGAGCCCGCGGGCCCCGGCGTGCGAGTGGATAGCGGCGTCACCGAGGGGTTGGTCGTGCCGGTGGAGTACGACCCGCTGCTGGCGAAGGTGATCGTCTGGGCTGAGGACCG
>JAJFMS010000856.1 GCA_020696885.1 Armatimonadota bacterium
GGTATGGCAGGAGTTCCCGCTGGCCGGCAGCGCGGACGACGGCATTCCCCCTTCGGACCCCATCTACCTGGCCGCGGTGGGTGAGCAGGCGGAGTCGATGGTCACCTTGCGCCGCACCCATCCCGCGTTCGCGATCTGGAGCGGCGGCGCCGGGCTGACGCTCGGGCCGCCGGACTTCGACCCGCTCGGCAGCGAGCACCCCGCGCTCGCCGAGCTCCGGATGGCGGTGGAAACGGAAGACCCGCAGCGGATCTGGCACCCGGTCACGCCGCTGGACCCGGAAGCGCTCCCGGTGCGAGCCGGAGATCGCCTGGTCCGCTCCCCGGAGTGGGGATGGCGGGGCCTCACGGAGCACCCCGCGCGCCAGGACGCCGTGACCGCCCAGCTCCACGTGGGCTTCGGCGCCGAGAGCCTGGCCGGGGAAGAGACCCTGCAGGCACTCTTCGAGGACCGGGAGCCAAACCTGGATCCCGACGACCCGATCTGGCGGCGGTATCCAGCATTCCAGCGGCACCTGGAGCAGCTCGAGACCGCTTTCGGCCCACTTGCCACGCTGTTGGACGCAGTCCGCGCCAGCCAGCTCCTGCAGGCGATCGGGCTCCAATACGGCATCGAAGCCGACCGGCGACGGCAGTGGCGCGCGGCGGGCACCATCCCGTCCCAGTTCAACGAGCCCACCCCGAACGCGCTGGGCGCGGCGGCGGTGGACTTCTTCGCGCGCCCCAAGCCGGCCTACTACGCCGCGGGCCGGGCTTACCGGCCGTTCCACGTCAGCGCGGTGCTCTCGACGTTCTCCTGGGCCGGGCGGCCGGAGCTCCGCGCCGACGTCTGGCTCCACAACGACGGCCCTTCGCGCGGGCTGCTCAACGTGGTGGCGACGGTGGTCGACCTCCAGGGCCGGGAGCTGTACCAGGAGAACGTGGCCGCCGAAGCGCCCGAGAACGCCTCCGAGAACGTGGGCGACCTCTACTGGCGGTTCCCGGCGGAGTTCGCCGGTGCGTTCGTGCTGTTCCTCGAAGTCATCGACGAAGAGGGCGACACCATTGGGCGGAACCACTACCTGCTCACCCGCGCGCCGGAACCAGGGTTCGCGCCGTATCTCACCGCACCCGAGACCACGTTGACCGTGCGGACGACCGAGCGAGGATTGGAGATCGAGAACACCGGCCGCGCCGTCGCGGTTGGGGTCTGGATCGAGGCCGGCGGGGTGCTCGTGGAAGACGGCGGGTTTGCGATCGCTCCGGGCGCCTGTCGCCGGATCGGGCTGTCGGATCCGGCGGCCCCGGTGCGGGTGACGTGCTGGAACGCGCCGGGTTAGCCCGGCCCACCCTTAGCCGCAGTTGCGAACACGGGGTTCAAGGACCCGCTGTGGCACGATTGCCGCGCGGTTACACGCGTCGTGATGCCGCAGAAGCGTCGCTCCCGTGGGCACCGTCAGGCCCGACCCGCCTCCAAACCCGTCAACGTGCCGGTGCTCGATCCGAACCGGTCCGCCTCGATCCCGAGCCGCTGCAGCATGGTGACGAAGAGGTTTGAGAGCGGCGGCGGGCTCTTCGGATCGAACGCCAGGTGCTGGCCGTGCTTGAAGCCGCCGCCCGCGAGCAGGGCGGGCAGGTTCTTGCACGAGTGGCTGCTGGCATTCCCCAGGTTGCTGTTGAAGTAGACCATCGTCCGGTCCAACAGCGTGTCTCCTTCCTCCCGGGACTGCTTCAGCTTCAGTAGCAGGTCCCGCAGCAGCCGCATCGTCTCCAGCTCCACGATCTTGAGCTGCGCCAACTTGGCCGGGTCCTGGCCGTGGTGCGAGAGGTTGTGATGCCCGTCGGAGACGCCGGGGATCGGCGGCACCAGGCTGGTGCCGAGCAGCATGATCGTAATCAGGCGCGTGGAGTCGGTCTGGATCGCCAGGTGCGTGAGATCGAACAGCAGCCGGGTGCGGCCGACCAGGTCCGCGGAGTTCGCGATGTCCCGCGGCTGGGGCACATCCACCTTCGGCTTCGGCTTCTTCGACCACTCCTCGGCGCTTGCCAGGCGGGCCTCCAGCTCCCGCACGCTGGTGAAGTACTCGTCCAGCTTCTCGCGGTCGGCGGTGCCCAGGCGAGGCTGCATCTGCCGGGTCTGATCGCGGACGCTGTCCAGAATGCTCCGGCCGTCCCGCAGGCGCCGGACCTGCGCCTGGACTTCTTCCGGACGACCGTCCAGGAACAGCCGCGCAAACACGCGCGACGGCGAGGTCTCCGACGGCACCAGCGCGCCGCTCCGAGTCCAGGAGAGGCTGAACCCCTCCGCCGACAGCGCCAGGCTGGGGTACCGCGTCCGGGTGCCGATCTGCTCCGCCGCGAGCTGGTCCAGCGAGATGCTGTTGCGGAACCCGGCCCGGCGCTCCGGATGCGGGGCCGCCGTCAGGAAGCTGTAGATCGAGTCATGAGACGAGTCGACGTCCGGGTGCGAGAGCCCTGACATCACCGTGAAGTCGTCCTGCAGGCCCTGAAGCGCTTCCAGGTAGGGAGTTGGCTGGTAGCCTTTCCCCGTCTCCGCTGGGAACAGGTTCGGGGTGTGCAGCCCCAGCGGCGTGCAGATGCAGACCATCCGGCGACGAGTGTCCATCGTTGCCGCCCGCGCCGTAGCCGGGGCGAGAGCATCCAGAAGCGGAAGCGTGAGCGAGACGCCGGCCGCCTTCAGCAGGGTGCGCCGGGTGTGTCGCGGGAGGTTAGGGCTGTCGTTCTTCATCTCCGCGCTCATTTCTGTCGGAAAACGGTGCTCTGCACGATCTCGTGGACGAGGCTGCGAACGCCATAGTGCTTGCCGCGCACGCGGGCCACGATGGCAGCGACCTGCGGCTGGGCCGCGGCGTCCACACGCCCGCCGGTGGCGTAGGTCACCAGCTTCGTCGTCAGCGCCCGCGCGAGCTGGTCTTTATCCGCCAGGAGCAGCTTCTTCAGCTCGTCGATGTTCTGGAAGCGGCGGCCGTCCGGAAGCACGTCCGCAGGTTCCACCGTCAGGCCGCGGGCGTAGGGCATCCGCCGCCCGTCGATCGTCACCGGCTCGCCGCGACCCACGCTGCGGTAGTTGTCCCGCCAGCCGCCGATCACGTCGAAGCTCTCCAGGGCGAACCCGGGCGGATCGATCTGTACGTGGCAGGAAGCGCACGCGGCGATCTGCCGG
>JAJFMS010000857.1 GCA_020696885.1 Armatimonadota bacterium
GGGCTCACCTACCTGTTCATCACCCACAACCTGGGTGTGGTGGAGTACCTCGCGGACGAAGTGTGCGTGATGGAGCGCGGCAAGATCGTGGAGCGCGGGACGGTGGACCAGATCTTCGACTACCCGTCCGAGGCCTACACCCGTCGGCTCCTCGGCTCCATCCCCTCGCTGGATCCTGCCCACCGCAAGCTCCGCGAAACCACCGGGGGCTGACCCCAACCGCTTCGCGCCACCCAGGCGCCGGGAGATCAAACCGATGCAGCGACGCACCCTACTCACCGGGGCACTGGGCACCGCGCTCTCCAACTCCACCCTGGCCCGCGCGCAGACTGCGCCCGAACTGAAGGTGCTCACCGACTTTCCCGGCGGCTCGGCGTGGGTGGAGGGGATCGACGTCAGAACCCGGACCTTGCGGATCACTCCCACGCCGCACCGGGACCGCGGTTGGGCGTGCTGGTGGTACTTCCGGCTCACCGGCGTCCGTCCCGGAGAAACGATCACGCTAGATGTGGGCACGGATGGCTTCGCCAAGCCGGACCGCGCATTCTTCTCCGCGGACCGCCGGACGTGGAAGCAGACCGCGCCGGGGGTACGCCAGGGCAACCGGATCGTCTATCGGCAGGTCGTCGAGGGACCGGAAGCGTGGTTTGCCTGGGGACCGCCGTTCGTGCTGCAGGACGCCCGGGAGCTGGTCGAGCGCGCCGCCCGCACCTCTCCTCACGCGAAGGCGTTCGAGCTGTGCAAGAGCCGGGAAGGTCGCTCCGTGCCGGCGCTCCGCGTGGCCCAGGGCGAGGCTCCGGAACGATTCGGCGTCTGGATCCAGGCCCGGCAGCACGCGTGGGAAGCCGGATCGAGCTGGGTTTGCCAGGGGCTGATCGAATGGCTCGTTTCCACCGACCCGCGAGCCGCGGAGCTGCGCAAGCGCGCGGCGGTGTACCTCGTGCCGGTGATGGACGTGGACAACGTGGAGCGCGGGGCCGGCGGCAAGAACCAGAAGCCGCGGGACCACAACCGCGACTGGACGGACACCCCGCACTGGGCGGAGGTGCAGGCCGCGCAGAAGCACCTGGTGGCGCTGGACTCCGCCCGTCTGCTGGACCTCTTCATCGACCTGCACAACCCCGCCCCGAACGACCGCGAGCCAGAGTTCTTCCTACCGCCCCGGGAAGTGCTCACGCCCCGGGGCCTCGGTAACCGGGAGGCGTTCCTGGACTGCGCCCGCGAGGAGATGACCGGCCCGCTCCGTTACAACGGTAAGAAGCGGGAGACCGGCGCCGCCTACGATCCGAACTGGCGGCAGATCAGCGCCAGTTGGGTGGCCCAGAATAGCCACAGCCACGTGGCGGCCGTGTGTCTGGAGACCCCGTGGAACACCCCGAACAGCACCCAGGCGGGCTACCAGCAGATCGGCCGCGAGCTCGGGCTCGCCATCGAGCGCTACCTCCGGGAATCACCCCGGGGACAGCAGTGATCAGGGCCGTAAGGATCGTTGCGGCATGATTGCCCCGGACTCCCGGAGCCAGCCGGGCAGCGCCTACCGGAGGCGGCGACTGCTGTCAAATCCCCGACTTGCCGGGTGGTTGGCGGGCCAGCCGATGCCCGGCAGGCCGTGAACGACCTGCCTATCCGACCGAACGCCCCTCAAGGGGCCTGATGACAGCCAACTGGAGGCCCGTTTACGGGCGTTCGGTCGAGTAGCCCGGTCCGTTCACGGCCGGGCGGGTCTGGGGCTGATTGCATCCATTGCGGGCAACTGTCCGGTCTCACCTGCGCTGCCTACTTACAATCGCACCGCCTCGCGAAGCAGCAGGATCCGGTACTCCCCGATGTGCCGGAAGCCTAGCGCCTCGTACGCGCGCTGAGCAGCGACATTCGCTGGCCCGGTAAAGAGGATCGCTTCCAAAACGCCCGCCTCGCGCGCGTGGCGCAGGGAGGCCGCCACCGCAGCGCGGGCATACCCGCGGGACCGCTCCGCCGGCGGGGTCCAGACCGGCCCCACCTGCACGGCTTCCGCAATTGCCGCGTTGAAGGCGGTCATCGCCACGGGCCGGCCCGCGTGCTCCAGCAGCCAGGTACGCTGATCGGCCACGGATCGCTCCGCCATTGTCCGGCGCTCCACCTCCAACTTCGTGCCGTGCCGCTCGCCCAGTGAGCTCACGGCATAATCGACGAGCCAGCGGGTGACCAGATCCAGGTCGTGCGGCTGTCCCAGGCGCGCGGTCACCTCCCCACGGGTAAGCGCCTCCGGCAGTACCAGGTCGCTGAGCGCCAGGCGGTACAGGCGCTCTTTCTCGTCCACTTGCGCCGCGGCGTCCTGGAACCCGGTCCAGGACGTTACCTCCCCCACCTGGTCGCCAGGCCCGATCACACCGCGAACCGCCCGCCTGGAGCCGGCGAGGGCGGCGGCACACACTTCGTCCAGGCACTCCGGCGCCTGGACGATCAGGTTGCCGTTCCAGTAGTGCGCCGCCACCGCCACGATCCGTTTGTCCCGCCAGGCGGCGGCGTAGGTTCCCTGGTACGGCTCGCCGCGGTCCTCAATCCCGGCCCGGCGCAGGTTGCTCACCAGGAACATGGACGACGAGAGGCGCGGCCGCAGGAACGCCTCCACTGCGGGGATGTCATCGGACTCGAGCGTGCGAACCGTAGTGCTGTCCGGTGTCATCCGTTCGCACTCACCAGCCGCGCGATGGCCGCCTCGTCCAAACGACAGAGCCGGGCGCTGTCGCTGACGTAGGCGCCGTGACGCCGGTAGAACGCGAGGCCCCGGTCGTTGTCACGGGCCGCGGACCACTCCAGCCGGCCGCAGCCCCGTTCCTGCGCCAGCCGCGCCAGGTGCGCGAGCAGCGCCCGGCCCACTCCCTGGCTGCGGACCGGCTCGTCCACGTACAGGTCATCCAACCAGAGGCCGGGGCGAGCGAGGAAGCTGGAGAAGGTCGAGAAGTAGCTGGCGAACCCGACGACTTCTCCTTCGAGCTCCGCCAGAAGCACACCGGCGAGCGGCGCGCCGTTGAACAAAGCCTCCCGGAGTAGCTCCGGCGTCGCCTGGAGCGCCTCCGGACACCCATCGAACGCGGCCTTCTTGCGGAGGAAGCTCAAGATCAACGGGAGGTCTGTCTCGATCGCTCCTCGCACCACCACTTGCGCCATCATCAGCCTC
>JAJFMS010000858.1 GCA_020696885.1 Armatimonadota bacterium
ACGTAGTTCAGCGAATCGAAGATGCGGAAGACGTCGATGCCTTCGCGCGCCGCCACGCGGGCGAACTCGCGCACCACGTTGTCCGGATAGTTGGTGTAGCCCACGGCGTTGGAGCCGCGCAGCAGCATCTGGAACAGGATGCCCGGAATGCGCTCCCGCAGCGCCGCCAGCCGCTCCCACGGGCTCTCGTGCAAGAAGCGCATCGTCACGTCGAACGTCGCGCCGCCCCACATCTCCAGCGAGAACAGGGTGGGGAAGTCCCGCGCAATCGCGCTCGCCACCCGCAGCATGTCATGCGTCCGCACCCGCGTGGCCAGCAGCGACTGGTGCGCGTCCCGCAGCGTGGTGTCCGTCACCAGCAGCCGCTCCTGGTCCCGCACCCACCCCGCAAACTTCTCCGCCCCCAGCCGCTTCAGCACGTCCCGCGTGCCTTCCGGGCTGGGTGTTGGGTGTTGGGCGTTGGGTGTTGGGGGAGCGGATCCTACTCCAGCTCGGCCCCCGGCCACAGGAACCACCGGCGTCCTCAGCCCCTTCACCGGCTGATACCCCTTCGGCACCGTGGGGTTGCCGTTCACCGTCACGTCGCCGATGAACTCCAGCAGCTTGGTGGCGCGGTCGGCGCGGTGGGAGAACTGAAAGAGCTCCGGCGTCTCCTCGATGAAGGTGGTGGCGCAGTTGCCGGCGCGGAACACCGGGTTCTGGACCACGTTCTCCAGAAACGGGATGTTCGTCTTCACGCCGCGCACGCGGAACTCGCTCAGGGCGCGGGCCAGTTTGTTGCAGGCGTCCTTGAACGTCAGGCTCTCCGCGGAGAGCTTCACCAGGAGGGAGTCGTAGAACGGGGTGATGATGGCGCCGCTGAAGGCGGTGCCGCCGTCCAGCCGGATGCCGAAGCCCGCCGCGGAGCGGTAGTGGGTGATGCGGCCGTAGTCCGGCAGGAAGTTGTTGGCCGGGTCCTCCGTGGTGATGCGGCACTGGATGGCGAAGCCGCGCATCTGCACCGCTTCCTGGCTCGGGATGCCGATCAGCGGATCGGCCAGCGGGCGGCCTTCCGCCACGTGGATCTGGCTCTTCACGATGTCGATCCCGGTGATCATCTCCGTAACGGTGTGCTCCACCTGGATCCGCGGGTTCATCTCGATGAAGTAGAACGCGCCTTCCTGGTCCACCAGAAACTCCACCGTCCCGGCGTTCACGTAGCCCACGGAGTCCGCCAGCCGCACCGCCGCGTCACAGAGGGCCGCGCGCAGCTCCGGCGTGATGGAGGGGCTCGGCGCGATCTCGATCACCTTCTGGTGCCGGCGCTGCACGGAGCAGTCCCGCTCGAAAAGGTGCACGGTGTGCCCGTGCGCGTCCGCCAGGATCTGCACCTCGATGTGCTTCGGCCGGCGGAGGTACTTCTCCAGGAACACGTCCCCGCGCCCGAACGCCGCCGCCGCCTCCCGGGAGGCGGTGGTGAAGTACTCGGTCAGCTCCCGCTCGTCGTTCGCCACGCGCATCCCGCGCCCGCCGCCGCCGAACGAGGCCTTCAGGATCACCGGGTAGCCCACCTGGTTGGCCCACTCCACCGCCGCCTCCGGGGTGGGGAGCTCGTCCGTGCCGGGCACCACCGGGATGCCGAGCTGGATCGCCTGGCGCCGGGCGGCGGTCTTATCGCCCATCGCCTCCAGCAGGCTGGAGTTCGGGCCGATGAACACGATGCCGGTGCGCTCGCAGGCGCGGGCCAGGTCTGGATTCTCCGAAAGGAATCCGTAGCCCGGGTGGATGGCGTCCGCCCCGTGCTCCTGCGCGATCTGGAGGATCGCGTCGATGTCCAGGTACGCCTTCAGCGGGTCGCGCTTCTCGGGCAGCGCGTAGGTCTCGTCGGCTTTGTAGCGGTGGAGCGCGCCGCGGTCTTCCTTGGAGTAGATCCCGATCGTGCGGATATCGAGCTCGTTGCAGGCACGGAAGATCCGGATGGCGATTTCGCTGCGGTTGGCGACGAGGATGCGCTGGAAGGAACGAATGGACATAGGGTCTCTGGCAGTGGCGAGCGAGGAGAGTAGGGGGCAGTCCGGGAATTATACCGCCCCCTCCGGAGGTGCGAACGACGAAGTGCGCGGTGGGATCGGGAAGTCCCTCTAGCCTCCGCCCGGCAGCTCGGCCACGATCGGGTTGCGGACTCCCCAGCGGCGTGCATCCGCGTTCAGTTGCGGCTTCACCTCCAACCGCCCCTGGAGCGGCGCGAAGTGGATCTTCACCGGATGCAGCGCCCCGATGATCCCCGCCACCGGAGCCACGCACAGCGCGGGCAGCAGCACCGCCATCAGGTAATGCCACGGACGAGGGGTGCGCAGCCCGGCGCGAGGCGGGAGCGAGTAGGCCGGGAGGTAGATCATCAGGCCGTAAATGTAGCTCCAGAACCCGATGTTCAGCAGCGCCAGGAGCCCGCCGATGCTGAACTCCGCGAGCGTTCCGGTGAGCCCGAACAGCACGAAGACCGCGTTCGGGTGGAAGTCCCACCGGCGCAGTATCCAGGTCCACCCGATGAACATCGGCACGAAGGCCACCACGCTGTGGAGGCAGACCACGTCCAGGTAGTCTCCGGAGGCGGTGATGTACGCCTGGCCGAACGGCACCCCGAACAGCGGCGCCAGGTTGGTGAGCGTCGTGGTGATCGCCTCCTCCACCAGCGCCAGTAGCGTGCAGAACAGCACGAACTTCAGGCGCCAGTCGCCGGGAAGCGCCAGCACCCGCTCGCGGACCCGGTCGCGCGCCTTCCACTGCAGCAGGCCGCCGGCCACGTTCCAGGTGAGCGTGAGCACCGTGGACATGTAGATCACCGCCCGCATCACCGGCTTGCCCGAGCTCCCCGCGATCAGGAGCAGCCCGATGGCGGCGATCGCCGCCCACACCCCCAGGGCCACCATCAGCCGCCGCGCGATCCGGCCCGGCCGCGAGGGAGGGGGATCCAGGCCTTCAGGCGCCGCGTCGAGCGAAGGAGAGTCCATACCCCAGAGTTAGCTGGCGGACCGCCGTTCCCTGCGCTCGACTACAACTGCGAGTACGCGGGTCTCGCTCACCGCAACGGCACGGCTGCTACCGAGTCGCAGATGTGCGGATACGCGGGAATCTCCGTCCTCGCAACGGCATGATTGCCTCGGAGTCCCGGAGCCATCC
>JAJFMS010000034.1 GCA_020696885.1 Armatimonadota bacterium
TAGCCGGTGCGGCGGGCGGCGTCGAGGTCCAAGATGTCGGCGTAGGGGTTGAACCGGTCCGAGCGCACTTCTTGCAGCAGCCGCAGCCGCAGCGCCTCGTACGACGAGATTCCCGCCTTCTCGTCTTCCAGGAACTCGCGGCGGCCGGCCAGCAGGAAGAGCATCGAATGAGAGCGATCCACGTCGTCCATCAACTGCCGGATCGTCTCGAACGCTTCGTCACGCTGGGCGCGGGTGTACCGCTGCCGGCCGTTCGCCGGGGAGCGATGCGCCACCGTCTCCAGGTTGTCGATGCACATTACCAGCCCGCGGCAGCCGGCGAGGCGCGCGAAGGAGGCCAGCGAGCGAAGGTAGTCCCGGGCGGTGTAGCGGTCCGGCCGCTCGAAGATCTGGAGCGACTTCAGCTCGCCCAGCTTCACCTTCTCCGCAAGGAACCACCGCCGCAGCGCGTCCTGCTCCGGTTCCGTCAGGTGGAAGACCCCCAGCCGATGGCCCACGGCCTGGGCCGCTGCACCCGCGAAGGTGGGGTCCAGCGCGGGATTCCGGAATAGCGCATCCACCCGCTCGTGGAAGCTGCGGCGGAGCGTCATCTCCAACCCCAGCCCTGCCCGGAGGGCGCGGTCGAGGTAAGGCCCCCGTCCGGTGAGCTCTTCCGTGGCCAACCCGAGGTCGCGCAGCGCGCCCAGCGCGTACCGGTCCACCAGGGACTCGATCCCGACGGAGCGCACCACGGCGCCGTAGAGGCGATCGATCGGGAAGAGGCGCGTTCCGAACGCCTCCAGGGACGCGACGACGTACCCCTCTTCACGAGCCAGACCCGCCGCCAGCCGGAGCAGGTGACTCTTCCCGCTGCCGGGGGTGCCGATGACCAGCTTCAGCTTGGTGCCGCCTTCGGCGATGAAGCCGGCCAGGTATTCCCGGCGCAGGAACTCAGACCAGCCGGCCGCGGGGACCTCCAGGAAGCGGAGCAGTTCCAGCGAGGCCGGCGGCTGCCCCTCGCCCAGGGCTACCAGGTCCGGTTCGGTCACCAGCGGGATCGTCATTCACCCGCCTCGATGAAGTTGACGGAAGCGATCAGCCGCTCCTGGCCTTCGTGGTCGATCAACCGGAGTGCGTTCGCGCCCTTGCGACCCCGCTCCAGGTCGCACTTCCAGCCGTTGAAGAGCAGCTCGTTACTCAAGAGCAGCCGCTGGACATCGAAGGCGAACAGGCTCTCCGGATAATCCCGCCGCCAGCGAGCAAACGGCACCAGTTCCCGGTACACCTGCTTGAGCGGCTGCGGCTGGCGGACCCGCAGGTTGTTCTTGGCGGACTGCTGCGCGTTGAGGTTGTCCCACACGGTGAACAGCGCCCCCAGGAATTCCGTGACGTTGAACGGCGAGCGCTCCAACCGCTCCCGCTCCTCCTGGATCGTGGCGACCAGCACGGAGGGACGGAGCATCCCCACGCGGCGACGATTCACGATGACGGACGGGTTATCCACGTCCACCCGCACGGGGAACGGGAAGGCAAAGTAGTTCGGGAAGTAGCCTTCGAGCGGCAGGCCGGCCTCGCGGCACGCCGCTTCGAAGTCCGCCCCGAATCCGTCACCCAGGTACTTGCGGTAATCGAATGAGTCCGCGGCTTCGACCACGGAATCCAGCGGCTCCGCCATCGGCAGCGCCTGGAGGTCCCGCAGCGCGGTCTCGACGAGCTTCATGTCCCCCGATGCCGTCGCCTTCACCAGGCGCCCGGCGAGCGTGGCCACCCGCCTGGCGCGACGGTTCAACTGGTCCGCGCCGGGGGCCAGCTTCTGATCCAGGTACGTTTCAAGCTCGTTCGGCATACGGTTTTCTCCCCTACCACTTTTGGTGTTGTATCCGGGAGTGCGAGCAACCTGCCACGTCCGGGCCCGCCAGTCCTGTAATTGCGGCTTCCGAGCTGGTTGCGCGCAGAGCGCCTAATTGCTTGCTTTCCCCGGAGGAAGCTCCAGTAGACCGAACAGCTCCTCCACGGTTAACCCGGATTCCGCCGGCGCCGGGGCGCCTTCCACCACATGGCGGAACAGCTCTTCCTTCGCGGAAAGGATGGCATGCACCCGCTCCTCGATCGTCCCCGCGGTGACGAGGCGGTACACCGTTACCGGGAGCTCCTGCCCCAGGCGGTGGGCGCGGTCCTCCGCCTGCCACTCCACGGCCGGATTCCACCACCGGTCGAAGTGGAACACGTAGGAGGCGCGCTGGAGGTTCAACCCCACCCCACCGGCCCGCAGCGAGATCCCGAGCACGCCGGTCTCGCCGGCCTGGAATCGCTGCACCGCTGCATCTCGTGCGGTGTGGGACATCCCGCCGTGGAACAGGTCGAGCCCTTCGATCTCGGACGCCAGGCGGCGCAGGCCCACCTGGTCGTCCGTGAACTGGCTGAAGACCAGCGCCTGGCGGCCCGCGGCCCGGATCTCATTTAACTGGGCCGTGAGATACTCCAGCTTCACGCTCTCCCCGCTTGCGGGGCAGAAGTTGCACACCTGCTTCAGCCGCGTGAGCAGACCGAGCACGTGGGTCACCCGGAGCGTCTCCCCGCGCTCCCGCAGCTCCACGATGCCGTCCTTCTCCAACTGGTCGTACGTGGCGCGCTGGCGTTCGGTCAGCTCCAGCAGGACGTTCACCACCGTCTTCGGCGGCAGCTCCAGGGCCACGCCTTCCTTGGTCCGCCGGAGTTGATGCGCCTGCTGTTTGGCGCGCACGCCGTGCAGCCCGACCGCCGGTGACGCCGTTTCGCTGGTGACGAACTCCAGGATCGATTCCAGCTCCTCGATCCGGTTCTCCAGCGGCGTCCCGGTGAGCGCCCACGACCGCTTCCGCGGCAGGGCCTTGCAGGCGCGTGCCAGCTCGGTGTCGTCGTTCTTGATCCGCTGGGCTTCGTCGAGCACCAGGAGGTCCCACAGGCGCTCCGGGAGTCGGTCCGCGGCGTAGTCCGAACGGAAGGTCTCAAAACCCGCGATGAGCAGCGGGGCGCGCGAGCGCCAGAGGCGCAGTCGCCGGACCGGGTCGCCCGCGATCGCTACGATGCCGCCTTCCAGCCGCGGGAGCCACCGCCGCGCCTCCCGCCTCCAGTTCAGGACCAGCGGCGCGGGGCAGAGCACGGTCGCCTGGGTGATCTGCCCGGTGGAGAGGAGCAGGCTGATGGCGGCCAGTGTCTGGATCGTCTTTCCCAGGCCCATGTCGTCGGCGAGGAGCGCGCCCGGCCGCTCATAGAGAAACAGGACGCCGTCTTCCTGGAACGGGTAAAGCGGGTGCGGCCACTCCTCCCGGCTCAGGATCGCGCGGACGTTCGGCCGGAGCAGCTCCCGCAGCGCCGGCAGGAACCCGTCTGGCGGGGTCTCCGCCGCCGCCACGCCGGGAGCCGCTGGCTTTCGCTCGGCCGGGGCTCCCGGGACAGCCTCGGGGCGCCATCCCCAGCGGGTGCGGAGCTCCCCTTCCTCGGAGCCGAGCCAGACCGAGCGCACTCGCACGCGGTCCAGCCGCGCGGGCGCGCGACGAGCCCGGGGCTCGGCAAGCTGCACCGGCTCTTGCCGAGCCCCGGGCAGTGCATCGAGGAGCCGGACCCGTCGAACGCGCATCGAGATGGAGCCTACCGGTACTGCTCGACGTTTCCGCGGTACGTGAGCCCCAGGACCTCTCGCGAGCGGGCCACATTGCAGGTCTCCTCCGCCTCCGGGGTGCCCACGATGTGGAAGACGTCGAAGTCGATCGTCTCGCTCTCCACGGCGAGGCGGGTCGCTTCAGCCAGGTCGTGGCGGCAGACCCAGCCGCTGCGGTAGGGGCGCTCCTCGGAGCCCAGCGTCTCCCGGAAGCGGCCCAGGCCAATGCGCGTATCCACTATGTAATCCGGCCGCAGCACGATACACCGCTGCCCGAACGCGTCGTAGTAGCTCCGGCACATCTCTTCCTGCAGTCGCTTGGTGAGCGGGTAGATCGGGCCGCCCGGCCGGCGCTGCTCGGCGGAGAAGAAGTGCCCCTGCGGGTGCTCCGTCTCGCACGAGCCGATGTGTACCACGTGCCGGATCTCCCGGAGCCGGGCAGACTCCAGCGTGTTCCAGAGGCCCTTCAGGTTGATGAGCCACGGCTTCGGATCGTCGCGGTCCTGCCCGAAGTACACCGCCGCATGGATGATCCCGTCCATCCCTTCCGTGGCGGCATGCACCGTATCGAAGTCCGAGATATCCCCGTGGATCACCTCGCGCTCCCACGGGCCGTCGATGTCCGCCCACGCGTCCCACGCTTCCGGGCCGTAGTCGAACGCCCGCACGGTGTGGTGCGCTTCCAGGTTTTCCATGATCGCGCGGCCCAACCAACCCGCCGCTCCGAACACCACGAGGTTCATCCGTTTCCCTTTCGAAGCCGGTCCACCACCGGATCGCCGTCACCGTCATTCAAGAAGTAAATCTAACCGCAGAGGCGCAGAGGACGCGGAGAGGATCCGGGAGAGGCTTTGGACAGGATCTACGGGATTGATGGGAGGCGGGGTCCTCACGCGACGAGCGTTGCACGCAACCTCCCGCCCCTTGCTTTCCCTCTCTGCGCACTCCCGTACGGGCAAGCTCGCGCCTCTGCGGTTAAACCGGCCCTTACCCAAGTCCCTACGTCCCGGCGGTAACGGGCACCAGCCGCAATCGCAGCGTCCGCCGCTCCACCAGGCGGGAGAGATACGGGGACGGGTCCACCGCCGCCGCCCGGCGCTGGGCCTCGTCCAACGGCAGGCCGGCCGGGGTGCTCGGGCGGTTGTGGCCGATCGAGGTCAGCCATGCCGGCGAGAGCAGCCGCTCGCGATCGCGGATCCCGTTCAGGAACGCCTCCCGCGCTGCTCGCAGGGCGGGCTCGTCACTCCCCTGGAAGCGGGTCATGTCCACCCCAGCGGCGAGCTCGTCTCGCGTTACCTCGCCGAGGGGCCGCTCACCGTCCGAGAGCAGGTAGCGGCCTTCCGGCAGCCCTTTCACGATGAGGCTGAACCCGCCCAGCCGCTCGTTCAGGTGCGCCAGCGTCTGGAGCCGGGGATCCAGGTCCTTCGCCAGCACCCAAGGCGCCGGCATGGTCCACTCGAATTCGATGCCCTGTGCGGACCGCTGAAACTGCGTGACCTCTCCTCGTCGTGCCCTCAGCTTCCTGGCGTCGATTTCGGCCGCGACGCCGTCCGTCGTCGCGTGGATCGTTTCCAGGAAGGCGAGGGCGATGAGCGCGTGCCCGGTCCCGTTCGGGTGGATCCCGTCCCCGGCGAGGGTGAAGCTGGGATCAGCGCGCCGTGCCTGCTGCAGGAAGCGCATCGTTTCGTGGTGCGGGTCGGCGACCGGAATGCCTTTCTTGCGCAGCGTGAGCAGCCAATCCGAGTACCGCGCCAGCACGTCGTTGTACCGTTCGTAAGGGGTCATCCAACTGAACTTCGGCGCGTCGTTGGGGAGCAGCTTGGCGCGCAGCGGCACCGGGTCGAACGGCGGCGGCGTCATCAGGATCACCGCGGCGCCCGCCGCCCGCGACTGCGCGATCAGCTTGCGGATCCCCTGCTGGTACTGCTTGAATCGGTCCTCCGAGAACGGGTAGTAGATCCCGTCGTTCATCCCGTAGCATGCCACCACCACGTCCGGCATGATCCGGGCCAGCGCCTTCTCCAGGCGGAAGTGAACGTCCGGCCGCGGGAACGGATGGTCCGGCTCGGAGAGGCCCGTCACCGTCTCACTGCTCAGGCCGAGGTTATACAGCTCGAATTTCCGCTCCGGAAAACGGGTACGGAGGTAGGCGTCCACGTACTGCACGTAGGTCCCCGCGTTCGTGATGCTGTCGCCCAGGAACAGCACCTTCTGCCCATCCTTCAGCAGCAACTCCTTCGGCTTCGCCGCCGCCGGAGACAGGGTTCCCGCGCCGCCACTCGCCGCAGCCGTCAGCAACACGCCCAACACCGTCCTACGCTTCATCCGCATTCCCTCGTTGGATCATTCGGAAGCCAGTGCGGTACGCGTCCGGGCGAGTCCTCCGTTACCGTCAGCAACGCATCCCTTCATCCTTCCGCCTTCATGCTTCATCCTTCTTCACGCCCCTCGCGTTCGAGCGAGAAAACCGCTATACTTAAGCGCCGTTCCAGGCTCCGGCGCCTGCTCCAACCATTACGGTGCACCAGCCCAGTTGCGGCAGCAGTATCACGCCACCATCCGAACATCTGACTTCCATTCCAATGATAGTTGTAAACGACCTTACGAAAAGTTTTGGCACCCGGATCCTCTTCGAAGACGTTTCCGTCAAGTTCAGCCCGGGGAACCGTTACGGTCTCACCGGCCCCAACGGGGCGGGCAAGAGTACCTTCATGAAGATCCTCACCGGGGAGATCGAGGCCTCCAACCGCGGCACCGTGATTCGGCCGCGCAAGGTTGGCGTGCTCCGCCAGGACCAGTACGCCTTCGATAACGAGCGGATCATCGATACGGTCATCATGGGCAATGAGCTCCTCTGGAAGACCTTCAAGGAACGGGACGCCCTCTGCGAGAAGCCGGACCTCACCGACGCGGAAATGGAGCGCCTGGGGGATCTGGAGAACATCATCGGGGACGAGAACGGCTACATGGCCGAGATCGAGGCCGGCGAGATCCTGCGCGGCATCGGCCTCCCGGACGAGCGCCACGAGGACCTGATGAGCAGCCTGCCCTCGGACATGAAGTTCCGGGTGCTGCTAGCCCAGGCGGTCTTCGGTGAGCCGGAAGCGCTGCTCCTGGACGAACCGACCAACCACATGGACCTGGAATCGATCCACTGGCTGGAAGGCTTCCTGCAGCAGTACAAGGGCACGATGGTGGTGATCTCCCACGACCGCCACTTCCTGAACGCCGTCTGTACCCACATCGCGGACATTGACTTCGAGACGATCATCACCTACCCGGGTGACTACGACGACATGGTGCGCCAGAAGATCCAGGCGCGGGAGCAGATCGCGTCCAGCAACTCCCAGAAGGCGAAGAAGATCGCCCAGCTTCAGGAGTTCATCGCGCGGTTCGGCTCCGGCCAGCGCTCCAGCCAGGCGCAGTCCCGCCGGAAGGAGATCATCCGGCTCCAGCCGCAGGACCTCAAGCGCTCCAACATCCAGCGCCCCTACATCCGGTTCCAGCAGCGCAAGCCGGCCGGCCGGGACGTGGTGACCACCGGCTCCCTCAGCAAGTCGTTCGATGGGAAGCCGATCTTCCAGGACGTCAACATCCAGATCCATCGCGGAGACAAGGTGGCCATCGTCGGGAACAACGGCGTAGGCAAGACCACCCTCATCCGCACCCTAATCGGCGAGCTGAAGCCGGATGGGGGAACCGTGAAGTGGGGCACCGGTCAGTCATGGGGCTACTATCCGCAGGATGCTCGCATCGATGCGGCGCCCGGGCAGTCCGCCCTGGAGTGGATCTCCCAGTTCGAGACCACCGGGGATCAGCAGCTCGTGCGTGGGTTGCTCGGCCGGATGCTGTTCCAGGGTGACGACAGCTTGAAGCCGGTCTCCGCCCTCTCCGGAGGGGAGACGGCGCGGCTCCTGATGGCCAAGCTCATGCTGGAAGCGGATCCAGTGCTCATCTTCGACGAGCCGACGAACCACCTGGACCTGGAGTCCGTGAACGCCCTCGCCGAGGGGCTCTCCCTGTTCGACGGCACCGTGATCCTGGTGTCGCACGACCGGGACCTCATCTCCGAAGTCGCCACGCGGGTGCTCTCGTTCGCCGGAGGCGGCCTCGTGGACTACCCGGGCACTTACGACGAATACCTGGAGCGCTACCCGCTGCCGGAGGCGATGCAGGCCTCCAAGTGGTAATGGCTCACCCCGGTTAACCCTCTGGTAACCAAAAGCCCGCGCCGACTATGGCGCGGGCTTTTGTTTGCAGGCGGACTACCAGGAGTGACTACGGGTTGCCATTGTCGCAATTACTCAATAGCAGAGAGTGGATTGGACCGCGGGCGAGACCGACTGCTCCGGTATGACCGGCTGCTATTCCACGCTTCCATGAACCGGGCGGCGCGCGACACCTGGGAGTGGGGACCAGCCCGGCCCACAAATCCCTTCATCCCGTTCCGAGACGAGGATGTCGAGCGTTCCGTCCCCGATTACTTCGAGGAGATCGTCGCTCGCGATCCATCACGCCGGGCCGTTCGCACCCGCACCGGCGAGCTCTCGTACGATCAGCTCAACCAGCGAGCGAACCGCTCCGCTCGCCACCTCCTGCGGCTACGGCCGGATCGAGATGAGCCGGTAGCCCTCCTCTTCGACCACGGCGCCCCCGCCATCGCCGCCCTGCTGGGCGCATTGAAGTCCGGCAAGCCGTACGTGGCGCTCGATCCCACCTACCCGCTGGAGCGGCTGCACTACGTGCTGGACAGGCTCGGCGCCGGGCTGCTGGTGCACGACGGAGCGAATGCCGTGCTGGCCGAGGAGCTGGCTGCAGCCGCGGGCGTGCGCGCCAGCGACCACGCGGAAGCCGACGCCCGGTATAGCTCGGACAACCTCCGGCTGCCGCTGGCTCCGGATCGCGCCTGTTATGTTACCTTCACCTCCGGCTCCACCGGCCGGCCGAAGGGGGTGATCGGCACGCACCGGATCCGCCTGGCGAACCAGCGCGAGCTGGTGAACGTGCTGCGCGTCGGCCCGGACGACCGCCTCACGGCGCTCCACTCGATCGGCTTCATCGCCTCCGCGCCGGAGATCTCCGGCGCGCTGCTTGCCGGGGCGTCTGTATACCCGCTCGACTTCGACCAGGAAGGGTTCGCGGGGCTGCAGAGCTGGCTGGTCCAGAACGAGATCACGTTCTTCCAGTGGATCTCCAGCGCGTTCCGGCGGTTCGCCCAGGATCTACCGGCGGGCGCCGCCTTTCCCCACCTACGAGTGGTGCTCATCGGCTCCGAGCCGGTCTCGCTCCGGGAAGTGTCGCTGTTCCGGGAGCGCTTCCCGCAGGAGTGCCTTCTGGTAAACCGGTACGGCTCCACCGAGTGCGGCAACATGACGTTCTACGTCACGGACCGGTCTACGCCGATGTCAGGCGCCACCATGCCGGTGGGCTTCGCGGCTCCCTCCAAGCAGATCCGCCTGCTTGCGGCGGACGGCACTCCCGCCGCTCCCGGCGAGGTGGGCGAGATCGTGGTGACCTCGGAGTTCCTCTCACCCGGTTACTGGGGCGATCCGGAGCTGACCGCCAGCCGGTTTCAAGCGGGAGCCAGCGCAGGGTGGCTCACCTTCCCCACCGGCGACCTCGGCCGCCTGGATACCAGCGGCTACCTGGAGCACCTGGGGCGCAGCGACTCGCAGGTGAAAGTGCGGGGATACCGGATCGAGCTCACCGAGATCGAAGCCGCACTCCTCGCCGTTCCCGGGGTCCGGGACGCGGCGGCGGTTGCCGTTCCGGATGCTGCCGGGGAGCCGCGCCTTGCCGGCTATGTGTCGGCCGAGCCCGGAGCTGCGCTCACGTCCGCAGGCGTGATCCAGGGAATCCGGGGGCGCCTGCCGGAGTACATGGTGCCCGGCTGCATCATCTTCCTGGACGCGCTGCCGCTCACGCCCACCGGGAAGATCATGCGCTCCGCGTTGCCCGCGCCGGTGTGGGAACAAGCGCAGTCCCGGGGCCCTTACCAGGCTCCCGAAACCGCGCGGCAGCGCGCCGTTGCGGAGATGTTCGAGCAGGTGCTCGGCGTTCGAGGCGTGGGCCTGGATGACCACTTCTTCGAACTGGGCGGACACTCGCTGCAGGCGGTCCAGCTACTCGCACAGATCGAGCGCGCCTTCGGGTGTGCGCTGCCGCTGGCAACCCTGGTGCATGCACCTACCGTGTGCGCACTGGCCGACCGGTTAGACCGGCCGGACGCCGGCGCCGAGTCGGTGCTCGTCCCCTTCCGGGTCGGGGGCACGCGGTCGCCGTTGTTTGCGGTGCACGGCATCGGGGGCGGCGTGCTCTGCTACCGCGAGCTGGCGGGGCTGATGGGAGACGACCAGCCGTTCTACGGCCTGCAGACCCCCTCGCTGGCGGGCGGCGAAGCCCGGCACCTGAGCGTGCCGGAGATGGCAGGGACCTACGTCGCGGCGATGCGCCGCGTCCAACCGGCCGGGCCCTACTCCCTGCTCGGCCTCTCGTTCGGCGGAAACCTGGCGCTGGAAATGGCCGGGCAGCTTCACGCAGCCGGCGAGTCCGTATCGTTCCTGGGGCTGCTCGACTCCCGCGGCCCGGGTTATCCCCGCTTTGTGGGCCGGCGCGCACGTCTGGCAGCCCACTTGGCGCACTTCGTGAGCCTGCCACACGCCGAGCGCCGGCCCTACCTCCAGGTCCGGACCACCGGCCTCCGGGAGCAGCTCCGGCGGCGGCTCTTGCGGGGCTGGCTCCAGCGGAGCGTGCAGCGCGGCGCCTCGCTGCCGAGGCTGCTGGAGGACGTGGGGATCAATCACCTCCAGGCCATGCGCGATCACCAGCCGCAGCCCTATCCCGGCCTGGTCACCCTATTCCGCGCCGAGCAGCAGCCGATCGGCTGCATTCACGCGTGGGACAACGGTTGGTCCGGAGTTGCGCTCGGCGGGGTCAAAGTGCACGCCATGCCGGGGGAGCACGCCAGCATGATCGAGGCCCCGCATGTATCGCTGCTAGCGAACACCCTCACGGAGCTACTCCGAGGTGTGGGCTAGGTTTCGGCTCAAAGACTTCCTGCCGGCCGCGTACTCGGGCTGGCGAACGTCCGACCATCTATTTGGGCTCGCACGCCCTCCCCTACCATGCCAGTGCCACCCGGTTCACCCTCCCCGCAGCTCCACGATCTTCCCCTCCGCGCTCGGCCGGTAGAGCCGCAGAACCCGTACCTCCCGTTCCCCCGAGAGGCGGCAGACCGCTCGCTCCCGGACTACTTCGAGGAGGTAGTCGAGCGGAATATCCAGCGGCTGGCTGTCCGTACGGGCCAGGTCGACCTCACCTACGGCGAGCTGAACGTCCGGGCGAACCGGATTGCGCGCCTGCTGCTCGCCCGGAGTCCGGACCGAGACGAGCCGGCGGCCCTGCTCTTCGGGCACGGCTCGGCCGCGATTCCCGCGCTCATCGGGGTATTGAAGTCCGGGAAGCCGTACACCGCC
>JAJFMS010000859.1 GCA_020696885.1 Armatimonadota bacterium
GCACCGGACGCGTACGAGAAGGTGGTGGACCGTCTCCTCGCCTCGCCGCATTACGGCGAGCGGTGGGCGCGGTACTGGCTGGACCTGGTGCGGTACGCGGACAGCAACGGTTACGAGCGGGACGCGGAGAAGCCGCACTCCTGGAAGTACCGGGATTACGTGATCCGGGCTCTCAACGAGGACCGCCCATATAACCGCTTCGTCATGGAGCAGTTGGCGGGCGACGAGCTGCCGAGCCGGAGCGAGGAGACGGTGGCGGCTACCGGGTTCCTGCGGGTGGGCACCTGGGACGACGAGCCGAACGACCCGCTGGAATACAAGTACGAGCGGCTGGACGACCTGGTCCACGCGGCCGGCACCACCTTTCTGGGGCTCACCGTCAAGTGCGCGCGGTGCCACGACCACAAGTTCGATCCGATCCCGCAGAAGGACTACTACGGCTTCGCGGCCGCCTTCTACGCCGGCTACCTGGAGCCGGGCGACGGGAAGCTGCTGGGCGGGCCGCCGGCCGAGCGGCTGGGGGTCCAGGCGCTCGGCTTCACCGATCGTGGCCCGACGGCGCCCCCGCTGCGCCTGCTGAAGAACGGGGACGCCCGCTACCCGGAAGCCGAGGTCGGTCCCGGGTTCCTCTCCGCCATCGGCCCGCTGGGCCACCAGATCGCGCCGCCTGCCCCGGATGCGGTCACCACCGGCCGCCGCCGTCAGTTGGCCGAATGGATCGTGGACTCGCGCAACCCGCTCACCGCGCGCGTGCTGGTGAACCGGATCTGGCAGCACCACTTCGGCGAGGGGATCGTCCGCTCCCCCAACAACTTCGGCCGCACCGGAGACCTGCCCACGCACCCGGAGCTACTGGACTGGCTGGCGGCCACGTTTGTGTCCGGAAACGGGGAAACGGGGAAACGGGGAAATGGGGGAAACGCGGATCCCATTTCCGCAGCTCCTCATTCCCGCATTTCCCCCACGAAGCCCTGGTCCCTTAAGTCGCTCCATCGCCTGATCCTGCTCTCCAGCACCTACCGGATGGCTTCCGTGCATCCCCGGCAGGCGGCTTATGCGCAGCAGGACTTCGGCAACATGCTTCTGTGGCGCCAGAACCGGCGACGGCTGGACGCGGATGCGCTGCGCGACGCGATGCTGACCGTGAGCGGCGAGCTGAACCCCGCCATGGGCGGCCGGGGCTTCGTGCCCACCGTCAGCTCCGAGGCACTCGAAGGGCTGAGCCGGAAGGGCGCCGAGTGGATGCCCTCCCCCACGGACGAGCAGCGACGCCGCACCATCTACATGTTCCTGAAGCGCGCGCTGCTGATGCCGCTGCTCACCACCTTCGACTTCGGGGACACCACGGCGCCGCTCGGCCAGCGCGACGTAACGATCGTCCCCACGCAGGCGCTCACCCTGCTGAACAACGACTTCGTCCACCAGCGCGCGAACGGCCTGGCAGCCCTCGTGGAGGCGCGTGCCGCCGGCTCGCGGGTGCAGGAGGCGGAGCAGGCATGGCGGTTGGCGCTGGGCCGTGCCCCCACGGCCGCGGAGCGGGCGGCGGCTGTCGCGCACCTCACGTCCACGGAAGCCGCCGCCGAGCAGGAGCGCCGGAAGCCGATCCGAGAGACAGAGCTCCCAACCGGCGCGCGCCTCTGGCTGCGCGCCGACCGGGACGTCACCACGGATGCGGACGGCCGGGTGCAGCGCTGGACGGATCCCAGCACCGGGATCGCCGCGCTCCCGCCGGCCCCGGACACGGCCCCCTTGCTAGTGAAAGACGCGCTTTCGGGCCGGCCGGCACTGCGGTTCGACGGCAAGGCGCGCTACCTTCACCTGCCGGAGGGGCTGGTCACCTCGCAGCAGTTCACCATCCTGGCGGTGGCGAACGACCGCGAGACCGGCGGAGGACCACGCGAGATCTTCTCCAACTGGCGGCCCGACAACAGCACCACCAGCCTGTTCCTGGGAACGACCGGCGCCGGGCAGATCCGCCTCAGCGACGCCGCCACCCTGGGCACGCTCGCCACGCCCTCGCGGCATTTTGTGCTCACCGCCGTCTCGGATCGCGCCGGAGCCTCGGTGTACCAGAACCGCCGGGAGCTGGCGCGCAAGAACGGTCCGCTCCCGGCCCGGAACCTCTCGGGGCGCTATGTGATCGGCCAGCAGGGCAACATCCAGGGCGAGTACTGGAACGGCGACCTGGCCGAGCTCCTGGTCTTCGACCGCGCCCTTTCCGCCGAGGAGCTGGAGCGGCTCTGGGACTGGACGAGCCAGCGCTACGAGCTCGGCGCGGCGCCCAGCCCACGGCACCAGGCGCTCACCTCGCTCTGCCGCGTGCTGTTGAACACGAACGAGTTTTGCTTCGTAGATTAGAACGGCGCACGCGGGAGCTTCACCCCGTGCCGCCTTCGAGGATACTCGATGTCCGCAAACGATGCTGTAAAGAACCGGCGCTCCCCCCTTTTCCCGTGCGGACGCGCCACCCGCCGCGAGCTGGTGTGGGAGATGGGCCAGGGCTTCGCCGGTGTGGCGCTCACATCGCTGCTGTCGTCGGACGGCTTCTTCGCGCGCCATGCGGCAGCGGCCTCCCGGCGCGCGCCGGCCACCGGCGGCAAGCCCGCTGCAGCGCTGGCCTCTCGTCCGCCGCACTTCACCACCAAGGCGAAGAGCGTGATCTTCCTCACGATGAACGGCGCCCCCAGCCACATCGACACCTTCGACTACAAGCCGTCACTGGAGAAGTACGCGGGCAAGGAGCTGCCGGAGAGCTTCAAGTACACCAACTCCGGCGGTCGGAAGAAGGGGTTCCTCACACCGTCGTTCCGCCCGTTTCGGCCCGGCGGCAAGAGCGGCCTGATGGTGAGCGACTACTTCCCCCGCGTGCGGGAGCATGCGGATAAGCTGGCCCTCATCCGCTCCTGCCATGCCGACAGCCATGCCCACGGCTCCGCGCTGGTGGCTATGAACAGCGGGAACATCTTGATCGGGCGTCCCACACTGGGAAGCTGGGTGACCTACGGCCTCGGCACCGAGAACCAGAACCTGCCGGCCTACGTGGTGATCCTGGACAAACGCGGCGGCCCGATCTCCGGCCAGCCGAACTGGTCTTCCGGCTTCATGCCCGCACAGTATCAGGGCACGCTGTTCCGCCCGCTGGGCGACCCGGTGCTGGAC
>JAJFMS010000860.1 GCA_020696885.1 Armatimonadota bacterium
CGGAGCTGGACCGGACGAATCTGACCCAGGACGAGGTCGAGCGCATCGTCGACCAGTACCGATCCTCCGCCGAGCTCTCCCCGAGGTTCGAAGGGTTTCTGGGCCGGCTAAAGGGCCTCGTCAAGAAGGGGATTAGCACGGCAGTCAAGTACGGCCTGGCCGGACCTCTGGGAAAGCTCCTGGGGGTGTTGCAGCCGTATGTCGGGAAGATCGTCAAGCGCGTGATCGAGAGCGCGATCGACAAACTGCCCCCAAACCTCCAGCCCATGGCCAGGACCCTGCGGGACAAACTGCCGATTCTAAAGGAACTGGACGAGGGCGAAGGGCCCGCCCGCGACGAACCCGCAGCCGGTGACGTTGCGGAGATCCAGAACGAGTTCAACCAACAGATTGCAAACCTCCTGTTCGCGCAGACAGAGGTCGAGCAAGAGCTGGAGGTCGCCCGCGCCCTTGTTTCCGAGCAGGCGGGTCCCGACACGTATCCCGTGGCGGAGCTGGGGCGGGCGCGGGAACGCTTCGTCGCGAACCTCGAACGCCTGAAGGAGGGGGAGGACCCCACTCCTCACGTGGAGGAGTTCATCCCCGCCATTCTTCCCGCCTTAAAGCTGGCGAGCAAGTTTATGGGGGGCAGGAAGGGCCTGGAGAGCAAGTTAGCCGGCCTGGTGGGCGTGTTCATCAAACCGCTCGTGGATGCGCAGAAGAGGGTGGCGTTGTCCAGCGCCCTCGCCAAGGCCGGCCTGGACCTGCTCGGGCTGGAAGCGGCGCCTGAAGATGAGTCCAGAGCCGCCGCCTCGGCGGTGGCGTCCACCGTCGAGGAGACCGTACGGCGGGTGTCGGCGCTTCCGGAGTATGTCCTGGACCGACCGGAGCTCTTCGAAGGCAGCGCGTTGGAGGCGTTCGAACAGGCGGCCGCCGCCAATCTCCCCCCGATCCTGTCGGAGGGGACCTATCGCCAGCGCCCCGACCTCCGGGAACATCGCCCTGGGTTCTGGTACCGGCCAAGCCGCAAGCGGTATAAGAAGCGCCTGGGCCCGAAAGTGACGATCCGCCTTTCTCCCCACCGGGCCGCCGAGCTCGAGACGTTCGAAGGGGACAGCGTCGGCGAGTTCATGGAAGAGCAGTTGGGGATTGCGCCTGGTGAAGAGGTGGAAGCCCGGGTACACCTCTACGAGGCCATCCCCGGCACACGCCTGTCCGATATCGTTCGCGGGGAGGCCTTCATCCCGCAGGTAAACGGCACCTCGGGTCAGGGTCTGCTCCATCCACTTACGCGGGACGCGGCCACCCTGCTGATGGGGGAGCCGGAGCTGGGGCGGAATGCCGGTCCGGGTGAGCCCGGTAACCCGCACGCGCCACAGGCCGGGCAGCGCTTTTACTTCCTGGAGATTCCGGGCAAGCGTCCGCTAACGGTCCCGACGCCCGGAGGGCGCGCGCAGGTGCGCCGCCGCACCCGGAGCCGGTTCGTGCTCAACTTTCGTGAGAACAAGATCGTCGTTCACCTGTTTCTCAGTGAGATCCGCGCCCAGGAAACCGCGGTGAAGCTGCGCCAGCAGGCCCACCTCGGCCTGGTGGCGGCGCGCCTGCGCCGGACTATCGAGCGTGGCGTGCAGGCCGCCTTTGCCGGCAATCGGGGCCGGCTCAAGCTCATCCACGAGGCGGTGACGCCCGGTCGACCGGCGGAGGCTCTCGGGCGGCTGCCGGCTGCGGTGCTCCAGGCTCTCCAGAGCCGGCTGACGGAATGGTTGGCCCAGGGGCTCGCCGATCAGTTGAAGCAGCGCGCCGAGGAGTTCAAGAAGGCTGCCGAGGATACCGCGGACGGGGTCACGCTGGTGCTCACGCTGGAGAATCCTCCCGGGTTCCCGCAACTACGCGAGGCACTGAAGGCCAGGACCGTCTCGCTGGCCGCCCTGAAGCTGTCGGAGGGCGCACCCGAGGTCAAGATCCAGATCCTCCCGGGCTACGCACATGAGTGATCCGGCTGGCGCGCTAAAGGCACAGCTCGGCCGTCAGGTGGTTCACTGGACGAAGGCGGCGGCGCGGCTCCAGGACCTGGACGATCTGGCCGCGCCCACCGCCTGGGGCAACCTGGAGCGCTACCTGGGCGTATGCCTCCGGCAACACCTCGCCACCGTGGTCGCTCAACTGGACCGCGAGGGAGTGGTATTGCAATCCGCGCTGGCTGCGGCTGTCTCCGCCGCCGACCTCCTGGCCGTACGCCGGCAACTGCTGGCATTTCGCCATCGGTACACGCGCGTGGAAACAACGCTGGACTTTTACGGGGACGCGATCAACACCCGCACGCGGTCCACGATCGCCGGATACCTGCGGGCCTGTGACACTTTGGCGCACCGGAGCATGGCCCAACTGCTCGACCGGCTCGGCAAACCGACGCCGGTCGCGTTGACGTACATCGACAAGGGGTTGGGCGCCTCGATCCTGAAGGCCGGTCTGCGGCTCTGGGACGGCACCAGTCTGAATCCTGTGGCCGCTATCAAGATCACGCGGCACAACCTCCTTCGGCCCACGGCCTTGATCCACGAGGCAGGCCACCAGGCGGCGCACATCGTCGGCTGGACGGAAGAGCTGGCGTCCCGGCTCTCCACTGGCCTGGCCAATGCGCCGGGTGGAGTGGCCGAGGTCTGGGCCGGATGGGCCTCCGAGATTGCCGCCGACGCCTTCGCCTTTGTCCATACGGGCTATGCCAGCGTGGCCGCGCTGCACGACGTGCTGGCGGGTGACGGAGCGGCTGTCCTCCGGCACAACCCCGGCGACCCGCATCCGGTCAGCTACCTCCGGGTGCTGCTGGGCGTAGAGATGTGCCGGCAATCCTACGGCGCCGGCCCCTGGGACGACCTGGCGCGCGCCTGGACGCAGCTGTACTCGCCGCAACGGGCGGCGGGGGCTACCGGGTCACTGCTGCAAGCTTCCCTCCCGGTGCTCCCGGCTGCCGTCCGCATCATCCTGCGGGAACCGATGCGAGCTTTCGACGGGCGGTCGCTCGCCACGCTGATCAATCCGGAGCGGGTCAGGCCGGAGGTGCTGCTGGCAATGGAGCAGCAGTTGGGAGCGGCTCTGTATACCTCCATGCACTGGATCTGGACCGAGGCCCTGCGGCTACTCGCGCTCTCCGGCTTACGAGCCGCCACTACGCCGGAACAG
>JAJFMS010000861.1 GCA_020696885.1 Armatimonadota bacterium
GGCCGAACGTGAGATCCAGACTGGATTGTGACAGGTAGCTGGAGCCGCTGCGCACCATCCGGGTCTGCGTGAGGTCCCCGGAAGTCACCCGGACGTTTGCGCCGATGGCGCTCCGGTTTCTGCGCCCCCCATCCAGGCGCAGCCGCAGCCAGTGGTTGGTGGGTCGGCCGGGCTGCCGCAGCAGCACCGCCGGACCGCCGTTCGTGGTCAGCAGCACGTCCAGGTCGCCATCGTCGTCCAGGTCGCCGTAGGCCGCTCCGCGGGCGATCCGGGCCACGGTGAGCGCCCCGGTAGTGCTGCTCTGGTCCGCGAAGCGGCCTTCCCCCAGCCCGCGGAAGAACAGCGCCGGCTGCGCGTAGGTAACACCCGCGCTCCGCACGCTCACGTCGTCCTGGATGTGCCCGTTCGCCACCAGGATGTCCTGCCAGCCGTCCAGGTCCGCGTCGAAGAAGAAGGCGCCGAACCCCAGGTACCGCTGGCTGGGGATACCGATCCCGGCGCGGGCCGCCACGTCCATGTAGAGCCCGGATGGATCACGGTGATAGAGGCTCAACTGTTCGCCCGCGAAGTTGGTGATCAGGAAGCCGGAATGGCCGCTGTTCTCATAGTCCGCGGCGTCGATCCCCATGCCGGCTTTGGCGGACCCCCCTTCCGCCACGGCGATGCCGGCCTGAACCGCCACCTCCTTGAAGCGCCCGTTGCTCTGGTTATGAAAGAGGAGGTTGGGCACGGTGTCGTTGCTCACCGCCACATCGATCCAGCCGTCGCCGTCGAAGTCGCAGAGCGCTACTCCCAGCGCCTTGGCGTTCGCCTTGTCCACGCCTGCTTCCCGGGAGACGTCGGTGAACCGGCCGCCGTCGTTGCGGAAGAGCTGACACGATTCCCCTTCATAGCTGTCCGGCCGGGCATACGACTTGGTGCTGCCGTCCAGCGAGACGAAGAGCGCCTCGTCGATGGCGGGGCTCCACTTCACGTAGTGGCAGACGAACAGGTCCAGGCGACCGTCGCGGTTGTAGTCCAGCCACGCCGCGCTGGTCGGCCAGCCGCCGGCGCGCAGTCCGGAGCGCCGGGTAGCGTCCTCGAAGCGCTTGCCGCCCGCGTTGCGCAGCAGCCGGACCTGGTTGAGGCCGGTGAGCGCCAGGTCCGTGAAGCCGTCGTTATCGTAGTCGCCGGCGGCCACGCCCATGCCGTACAGGTCGGAGGGGACGCCGTAACTCTTGGTGACGTCCTCGAAGCGGCCGCCGCCGCGGTTGAGGTAGAGCTGGGAGCCGCCGGTCGGGTCCCGGCTCCCGGGCCAGGGCGCGGAGTCGACCAGGAACAGGTCCTGCTTTCCATCCCGGTCTACGTCCAGGATCGCGCAGCCGCTGCCCATCGTCTCCGGCAGCCACTTCTTGCCGCGAGCGCCGTTGGTGTGGCGGAAGCGGACGCCGGCCTGCGCGGTCATGTCCTCGAAGTGGACTGCGGTGGCCTCGCCGGCAGGACGGACGGGAGCCGTAGCCCGAGAGCTGGCGCCGCATCCGGAGAGCCCCCCGGCGAGCGCGAGCAACGCCAGTGAAATCCTCATCGCGCCGGCTCCAGCGGATGCACGTGGAGCGGACGATCCTCCGTAGCGCCGGCCTTGCCGGCCGCGGTCACCGTTTCAGGACGGAGCAACCGGTAGATCGTCTCCTCCCGTCGAGCGGCGGTGAGCCGGTTGAGGCGCTGGAGGCAGAACATCAGGCTAAAGTGCGCGCGGTCATTGGTGGGGTCCACGTCGAGCACCGCTTCGAACTCCCGGGCGGCGTCCTCGTTCCGGAGCGCCGCCATGTAGGCAGAGGCCAGCTCGAACCGGAGCCGGGCATCCCGCGGATAGCGCCGCACCAGCGGCTTCAGCAGCACAGCTGCCTGGTCCGGCTGCCCCATACGGCGCAGCACGGCCGCCTCCCACGCCTGGCCGCGCTCGGCATCGCTGGCCTGGGCCTTTCGAAATTGCTCCCGCGCATCCAGCAGGTCGCCCTCATCCAGGTATACGCGTCCCTGGGCCAGCACCGTCTCCACATCTGCCGGGTCCAGCTCGGACGCGGTCCGGAGCGCCGCCAGGGCCTGCGGGAAGTTCTTCACGCCGGCCAGCGCGTTCCCGTACGCGCGCCACCGTGCCGCCTGCGACTGCGCACCCGGCGTAACCGCGCCGGGACCGGGCAGCGGCTGAGTGAGCTCGGCCAGGATCTGGGGGGCGGTCTGCACCGGCTCACCGGCCCAGCGGCTGAAATCCGGCCGGCGGCGGCGCAGCAGCCGGAAGCGCAGCGTGCCGCCTCCACGCGGCGCCGTCAACGCGTAGCGGGCCAGGTCGGCGCCGCCCGCAGGGATGCGCCGCCATTCGGCGGTGCTGGCCCAGCGGTCCAGTTCGCCATGCCGAAGCGGCTGCCCGGACCGGTCCAGCGGCACGAGGCGGTAGGTGTGCGCGCCAGGGTCGGACCCGGTTGCCGGGCCGGTGACGCCGCTCCCGGACACGCGCCGGCCGGACGGGTCGGACAGCGTCACCTCCAGCCACGCCTCCTGGAGGTCCGGCATCCCGGTCGGGAAGTCGTGCCCGATGCCGGTGTTCTGCACCACCACGTCCAGCAGCAGCTTGTCGCCGGACGCGAAGGTGGCCGGCGCCGGGGCTGGAATGGCAGCTCAGGCAGTCCCGCTTCGTGGCGCGGTCCCCGGACGCCAGCAGCGCTCCCGGCCCGTACCGGCTTCCCTGCCACTGGCCCAGCTCATCCGGGCCGGGCATCCAGTGGTAGTCGTTCTGCGGCAGGTTCCAGTTCTTGCGGTGGCAGGAGCCGCAGAACTCCGCGGAGTGGTGCAGTTCCGCGCGCAGGTTGGCTGCCGCGTGGTACCGGGGCCGGACCCGCGCCGCCAGTCGATCAGCGGGAGCATCTACGCCCCGCAGCCGGAGTGCGGCGGCTCCGTAGAGCGCGTGCACCGTTTCCGCGCGGTGGCAGGCGCCGCACTCGATGCCCTGTGCCCGGGATGCGCCTCCGTTTCCGACCGCCAACGTCTCCGGCTGGTGGCAGCCGCGGCACCACTTCCCCGCCGTCTCCCCGCGGCGTGTTGTGAAGTCGCCGTAGGTCCGGCGGTAGGCCGGCGAGGCAGCGCCGGTGGCGTGCGCGCCGAGCTGCCACCGCTCGTGGACCCGTGTATGGCAGCCGCCGTCCTGGCAGCCCTCCGCCTTCGTGCCTCCAGCCTGGAGGGCGGAGGGAAAGTGCGGCATCCCAGCCTGCTGCGGCGTGGTGGCGGTGAGGAACCGGTAGCAGGCTTCGGAGTCGTAGCGCGGGGGCGACCACGCGAAGCGGCGCACCTCAGCTCCCCCGTAGACGCCCAGCAGGAGCAGCACCGCCGTGGAGGCCAGCACCGTGCGCCGGCGGTTGACGGCGGCCGGAAGCTCCGCACAGGCCCAGACGAGAATGCCGAGTAGTCCGGCTCCGGCGGCGACGTGAAGCCAGGTGGTTATTACCCGGCTGAGGCTCGGCATCCGGAGCGTGACCGAGGCAAGCGCCGCGCCGGCCGCAACCATACCCAGAATGCCTACGCATCGCCGAACGCGTCCGGAGATGCGTGGAAGCAGCAGCACCGTCGCGCCCACCGCCAGCAGCGCGTGGGCGGCAACCAGCAGCAGCCCGCTCCGGCCGGCCGCGGAGACACCACCGGCCGCGAGCAGCACCGCCGTCAGCAAACCCAACGCCGTTGCCGCCGCGGCCGCGCGGAGCCTCATCCTCGTCAGGCCGCTTCGATCACGCTGCGGATGCGGCTCAACCCCTCGCGGAGCAACTCCATCGAGGTGGCGAAGGAGATCCGGACGTACTCCTGGTCTTCCCCTTCGTTCCGCACGCCGAAGTTGGTCCGCGCCAGCACGGCGATGTTCCCGTCATACAGCATCTTCCGCTGGAACTCCTCGGCGGAGCTCAGGCCCAGCTTGTGGCAGGCCCCGGTGACGTTGGGAAACGCGTAGAATGCCCCCTGCGGCATCACGCAGGAGATGCCCGGGATCCGGTTCAGCTCCGCGACCACCATATCCCGCCGCGCGCGGAACTCACCGATCATCGACCGCACCGCATCCCAGGAGTTCGCCAGCGCCTCCACCCCCGCGTCCTGCACGAACGTGGCGGTGCAGGAGACGGTGTTGGTGTTCATCTGGGCGATCTTCTCCGCCAGCGGCGCCGGCATCGCGCCGTAGCCGAGGCGCCAGCCGGTCATCGCGAACGTCTTGGAGAAGCCGTCCAGGATGATGGTCCGCTCCTTCAGCCCCGGCACCTGGGTGATGCTGGAATGCTGGCCCTCGAACAGGAACTCGCTGTAGATCTCGTCCGAGAGGACCCACGCGCCGCACTCCTGGGCGATCTCGGCCACCGCTTCCAGGTCTTCCCGGCTCAGCACGCCGCCGGTGGGGTTGTTCGGTGAGTTCAGGATGATCAGCTTGGTGCGCGAAGAGACCGAACGCCGCAATTGGTCCAGGTCCAGCCGGAAATCCCGCGTCTCCACCAGCGCCATCGGCACCGGCTTCGCGCCGGCGAACTCGATCACCGACTCGTAGATCGGGAAGCCGGGGTTCGGGTAGACCACCTCGTCGCCGGGGCCCGCCAGCGCCATGATCGTGTGGAAGATGATCGGCTTGCCGCCGGGGGTGATGACCACCTCGTCCGGGCTGAACTCCAGTCCGCGGGAGCGCGTCAGGTACGCCGCCACCGCCTCCCGGAGCGCGGGGATCCCGGCGGACGGCCCGTAGTGGGTCCGCCCCGCGTCCAGCGCGCGCTTCGCCGCCTCCCGCACGTTCGCCGGGGTATCGAAATCGGGATCCCCGATCCCCAGGCTCACGATGTTGCGCCCGGTGGCCGCCAGCTTCTGGACTTCCGCCAGCACCGTGAACGCGTTCTCCGTGCCGAGTCGGGACATCCGCTCCGCTAATTTCATGGGTAACTCCTAACCTGGCGACGCCAGGGCTAACGCGGAGTAATGGAGTGGTGGAGTATGGGAGTAATGGGACCCACGCAGCCCTGTGGCCGCGCCGGACGACGATTCTTCTCCACACCACCCCTCCAGCACCCCGCCTTCATCAAATCGACGATCGCGGGCCGTATCGCCATCTGGCCGCGATCCGGTAAAGTGTTCACTGAGGCGAGCAGAAATCCCGGGTACGGGTCGCCGGAGCGTTTCGGGCACGGTGCCCATTACTCCAACACTCCGCTACTCCATTACTCCGGCTTCGAGAGAATGCTCTGCTCGGATCAGCACATTGAACGGGCGAGGTCCCGAACCGGACCGCCGCGTCCGGGGATAGTTCGGGGAGGGCTTGCGCCCCTCCTTCCGGCCCGGTTGGGCGGCCGGACCACCCCAGAAGAGCATTAAGTGATGAAGCCCCGGCTACTGCTATCTGTCGCCCTCCTCCTGTTCACCGTGCTCGGCTGCCGCCCCGAGGCGCCCGTGAACGGCGCCCCCAGCGGCCCGGTGCTGCGCGTCTCGTTCCTGGACGTGGGCCAGGGCGACGCGGCCCTGGTCCAGGTGCCGGGCGGCCAGAGCCTGCTGATCGACGGCGGCCCCTCCGGAGCCGGCCCGCGCGTGATCGACGCGATCCGGTCGGCCGGTATCCGGCAGCTCGACCTCCTGGTGGGCAGCCACCCGCATGAGGACCACATCGGCGGCCTGATGGACGTGCTGAAGGTCGTTCCGGTGAC
>JAJFMS010000862.1 GCA_020696885.1 Armatimonadota bacterium
ACCGCTACCGTGCAGCGGGCGAGCGGGAAGTCCGAAGCGGTGCCATTCCGCTACGCAGGCGCGAACCTGGCGGACCCGCGCTACCGGAACGGCTCCGAGATCCTGGGCGTGCAGACCGGTTGGAAGCTTTCCGCCGCACGCAAGACCGAGCCACACGTGGCCGTGTGGCTGCCCGCCACGCCGATCCGGCTCGCGTCCGGTGACGCCATCGCCGTCACGTTCCCCAACCTGCCCGCCGGCTGTGTCCGCGTGTCGACCTCGTCGTTCGCTCCCGAGCACCCGAACTCAGCCGCGATGCCGGCTGGCCTGGCCGCCGCGCTCGCCGCACCGGGAAAGATGGAGCCCGCCTGCACCGCGCAGGTGGCCTACCTGTTCGGCACCAACCTGGAGCCCGAGGGCTTCGCGCGGGTGAAGCAGCTCGAAGCGGATCTCATCGCTTGCCGCGAGGGGACGAACCCGGTGCTGGTAACCGAGGGCTGGCAGCCGGTGACCACCCGCGTGCTCCCGCGCGGCAATTGGCAGGACGAGAGCGGCGAGGTCGTCAGCTCCGCCGTGCCGCACTTCCTCCCCGGCTACGAGCCGAACCCGCCGCAGCGCCTCTCCCGGCTGGACCTGGCGAAGTGGCTCGTCTCCCGCGACAACCCGCTTACGGCGCGGGTCTACGTGAACCGGCTTTGGCGGCAGTTCTACGGCAACGGGCTCTCCGCGCAGGTGGAAGACCTCGGCGCCCAGGGCGAGTGGCCCACGCATCCGGAGCTGCTGGACTGGCTGGCCGTGGAGTTCCGCGACGGCCCGGCGGGCGGCGGCCCCGCGTGGGACGTGAAGCACCTCGTCCGGCTGCTGGTCACCTCGGCCACCTACCGGCAGTCGTCCAGCCTGCGCCCGGAGCTGATGGAAGCGGATCCGCAGAACCGGCTGCTGGCGAGCCAGAACCCCCGGCGCCTGGAGGCGGAGTTCGTCCGCGACAACGCGCTGTCGATCGCCGGGCTGCTGAACACAGACCTCGGCGGACCGCCCGTGAAGCCGTACCAGCCCGAAGGCTACTACGCCAACATCCAGTTCCCGGACCGTCCCTACGCCGCCGAGACCGACGATCGGCAGTGGCGACGGGGGCTCTACGTGCACTGGCAGCGGACCTTCCTCCACCCTGCGCTGGTGAACTTTGACGCGCCCTCCCGCGAGGACTGCATCGCCGCCCGCAACGGGGCGAACACCCCGCAGCAGGCGCTCACCCTCCTGAACGATCCCGAGTTCGTGGAGGCGGCCCGGGTCTTCGCCGCCTCGCTGCTGGCCGAGAAGGGCGCGACCGACGCCGCGCGGCTGGACGCTGGCTACCGGCGCGCGCTGGCGAGGCCGGCCAAGGCGAAGGAGAAGCAGGCGATGCTGGCGTTCCTGGAGAAGATCCGCGCCGAGTACCGGCAGCGGCCCGAGGACGCCGCGAAGCTGCTGAAGGTGGGAATTGCCCCGGCCCCGGCCGGCGTAGATCCGGTGGAGCTGGCCTCGTGGACGGCGGTCTGCCGGGTAGTGCTGAACCTGCAGGAGACGATCACACGGTACTGAAGCTATGGATAAGCAGTTCGATCCGAAGGCATTCGTGGAGCGGGTGAACCGCCGCGCGTTCATCCAGAAGTCGGCGTACGGCCTGGGTGGGCTGGCGCTCGGCTCGCTCATGGGCAGCCCGGCCTCGGCCGCGCAGGCAGCGGGTAAGAAGAGCGGGGTGCCGGGCGTCATCCTGCAGCCGCACTCGCCGATCCGCGCCAAGCGGATCATCCACCTCTGCATGGCGGGCGGCCCCTCGCAGTTCGAGAGCCTGGACCCGAAGCCGGAGCTGAACCGCCTCAACGGGCAGCCGTTCCCCGAGTCCCTGACGAAGGGCCAGCAGCTCGCGCAGCTCCAGGGCGCCAAGCTGATCGCGCGCGGCTCGTTCGCGGAGTTCAAGAAGTGGGGCCAGTCCGGCCAGGAGATCTCTACCCTGCTGCCGCACATCGGCGGCGTGGCGGACGACCTCTGCATCATCCGCTCCATGGTGACGGAGCAGATCAACCACGACCCGGCCCACGCGTTCATGAACTCGGGCTCGATCCTCAAAGGCCGGCCGAGCATGGGGTCGTGGCTGCTCTACGGCCTCGGCACCGCGGCGGACGATCTCCCCGGCTTCGTGGTGCTGGTCACGCAGGGCAAGGGCGGCGGCGCGCAGCCGGTCTCGGCGCGGCAGTGGTCGAACGGCTTCCTCCCCGGCCGGTGCCAGGGGGTGCAGTTCCAGACCCGTGGGGACGCGGTCCACTTCGTGGGGAACCCGGAAGGCGTCTGCCAGAGCGTGCAGCGGCTGGTGGTGGAGGAGGTCCAGCGCCAGAACGGGCTGCTGGCGGAGGAGCGGATCGACCCGGAGATCCAGACCCGCATCGCTCAGTACGAGCTGGCGTTCAAGATGCAGCGCAGCATTCCGGAGCTGACGGACCTCTCCCAGGAGCCGAAGCACGTGCTGGACCTCTACGGTGTGAAGGAAGCCGGTGAAGGGACGTTTGCCGCGAACTGCCTGCTGGCGCGCCGGATGGCGGAGCGCGGGGTCCGGTTCATCCAGCTCTACCACCGCGCCTGGGACCATCACAGCGGCATCGAGACGAACATGCCGATCGCCGCGAAGGAGACAGACCAGCCCAGCGCGGCGCTGATCCAGGACCTGAAGCAGCGCGGCATGCTGGACGACACTCTGATCGTCTGGGGCGGCGAGTTCGGCCGCACGCCGATGGGCCAGGGCACCGGGCGAGACCACCACATCTCCTCGTTCAGCATCTGGCTGGCGGGAGGCGGCATCAAGGGCGGCGTCACCTACGGAGCCACGGACGAGCTGGGTTACCGCTCCGTGGAGAACGTGGTCACCCTCCACGACCTCCACGCCACGATGCTGCACTTGTGCGGGATCGACCACGCGCGGTTCAGCGTGAAGTTCCAGGGGCTGGACGCACGCCTCACCGGTGTGGAGCCCGCCCACGTGGTGAAAGAGATCCTCGCCTGATCACCCTGGTCCTTGGCGGCGTCACCCTCGCGGCGTGGGTGGGGCTCTGGCTCGGCCGGGCCGCCTTCTGGCGGATTGATGCGGAGCCGGTCCCACC
>JAJFMS010000863.1 GCA_020696885.1 Armatimonadota bacterium
TATGTCGCCGAGCGTTAGCCGGTTGCTAAAACGGCCAGGGGCGCCTGTTCCGCAAGACCCTACCGCACCAGGTACCGGTCGATCACGTCCTCGTTCAGGGTGATCCCCAGGCCGGGCGTCTCCGGCAGGGTGACCTTCCCGTCGATCACGGCGGGCCGTTCGGTAAACAGGCCGTGCACGAAGGGGCTGTCGAACGTCTCGTACTCCTGCAGGGCACGGTTCGGTAGGGCGGTCTGCAGGTGGCAGCCGACCACAAACCCGATGCCGCTGTTGCAGCAATGCGGCGTGAGGGCTACCCCCGACTCGGCCGCCAGGGAGCCGATAGCGAGCAGCGCTTCCAGCCCAAACCCGCCCGCGTCACACTGCAGCACCTGCAGCATCCCCTCCCGCATCGCTTCCGCCGCGTGACCGATGCGGGAGAACCCCTCCCCACCGGCCAGCGGCACGTGGGTCCGGCGGCGCAGGGTCCGCCAGCACTCCGGATCGTCGTAGGGGAACGGCTCCTCGAACCAGTCGATGTGCTCTTCTTCCAACACCCGCGCCAGCCGGAGCGCGCCGGGGAGGTCGTAGGCGCGGTTCGCGTCCACCATCAGGCGCACGTCCGGCCCCGCCGCCTGCCGGAGAGTGCGAACGATCGCCGCGTCTTCCTCCGGGCCGTGGCCGATCTTGATCTTCACGGCGCGGAATCCCTGCTCCAGGAGCTGCTCCAACTCGCGCAGCAGCAGCGGGAGCGGATTCCAGCAGAGGCTGCCGCCGCCGGCGTAGACCTCCACCACCGGCGACGACCCGCCGAGCAGTCGGAACAACGGTAAGCCCGCGCTCTTGCCCAGCAGGTCCCACAGCGCGAACTCCAGGCGGTTGACGTGGCCCCGGGCCGTGCGGCCGAACGCCTCCGGCGCGCCGCGGAGCGTGGTGTCCAGCGCGGCGCGGCAGTGGCGGATCGCGCGCGGATCGGCGTCCAGCAGCGCCGGGAAAGCGATGGCCTCCACCCAGGCGGACGCATCGCCGGAGAGCAGCGTCACCCCGGTGGCCCCGGTATCCGTTTGGACCTCTACAACCGTGATACGCTGAAACTCGGAGCCGGAGTGGACGAACTCGGTATAGCCCACGTCGCCGCGGCTGCGCATCGGGGCCGGAAGCGCCGCGTAGAGCGGACGGGCGAGAATGCCGGTAACCTGCATCGGGATCACCTCGTAACTCAGTGTGGCTGCCGGACCAGGGCCGCAGCCGTCAGTTCGCTCCGTGAGCTATCTTACCCTGTCCGGAGCGGCTGCGGGGTCGCAGTCAGGTGGCAGCGGGTTTTGGGCATTCCGCGGACCGGCGGACCCTGGGAAGGCACGTTCGGCAGCGCGCAGCGTATGGAGATCGATTACGTCATAGAGTTCCCGTGCGTGCCGAAGCGCCGTCTGCGGTCGCCGGGGCTCCTCACCCTCCTCCGGCGCATCGAGCGGTTCCGCTCCGCCGAGCAGCCGGGGAAAGCGGAAGCGGCGGAGGCCCGGGAGGCGGACTTCCGGCTCCGGCCGCTGGCCTTCCACTGCGCACGGTGCCCTGCCAACCACGCGGGCGGCTCGTTCGGCTGCCACGGGCGCCTGGAGACCCCGATCTCCGCCCACGCGGAGGAGTGGCTCGGCGACCTACTCCCGGCCAGCCTCACCCCGCGGGAAGACACCACCTTCGAGCAGCGGTGTCAGATCGAGAGCGTCCGCGATCTCCTCCAGTACCTGAGTCAGCACCCGGTAACCGGCAAGCTGGCCGACGCCCGGCGCGGCGGAGAGGAGCTCCTGGAGCGCAAGCACCCGCTCACCAAGCGGTACGGCAGCCTGTTCCGCTCGCGGACGGTGAGCACCAGCCAGCTTCTCCAGCTCCTGCTGCTGGGGGAGCGGCTACAGCCGGAGCCCGCTGAGCTGCTGTGCCGGGCGCTGGGAGCCTGGGTGGACGGCGGCGATGGCGACGACGGCATCCCGGAGGTCGTGTTCACGATGCCGCTGGAGACGGACGATGACTCCTCCGTAGCGGACCTCAAAGACTTCCTCCACGCGCTGATCGTGGCCTGCAGCCTCGACGCGCCGGTGCGCCTGGTGCTGGATGATGAGCCGGGCGTCTAACCCGCGCGCGTCCCACTCGCTGCCGCCGGAGCGCCTGGCGGACGGCGACCTGGCGTTGCGCCCGCCCCGGCGGGAGGAGGCGCCGCTCTTCGCACGGTGGTGGGCGGATCCGGAGGTGAGCTTCGGGTTCTGCTCCGAGCCCCGGACCGCGCAGTCGATCGACGAGGCGTTCCCGGAGCTGGAGGCGGAGGCCAGGGACATCGGCCACTGGATCGACTTCGTGATCGAGCTGGATGGCAGCCCGGTCGGCAGCATCTGGCTCAGCCACTGGGACCTGGACGCCGCGTCCTGCGACATGAACATCCTGATCGGGGAGCCGGAATACCGTGGCCGCGGCCTGGCGAGGCGGGCCATCCGTCTACTGGCGGCCTGGGCTTTCCCCACGATGGAGCTCCGCCGGATCAGCCTGGCCCCACGGGAAGATCACGTCCCGGCGATCCGCTGCTACCGCCACGCCGGCGCCCGCGCAGACGGCATCCGAGATGAAGTGGTCTCGTGGCAAGGGGAAACGGTGTGCTTCCTGGAGATGTACCTGCTGCCAGAAGACGTGGGTTAGTGGCTGGCAGTTAGTGGTGAGAGTGGTGAATCCGGGCGCAACCCGGTGCGGCGGAGCTCTCACCCTACCTGAACACCTGAACACCTGAACACCTGAACACCTGAACACCCCTACTTCCGGCTCCCCACGTCTTCGTTGGCCTCGGCGAGTACGCGCTTGAGGTGTTCCGGGTTGACCGGCTTGGTGAGGTGCATGTCGAAGCCGGCGGCGAGGGCGCGGCGGCGGTCCGCGTCCTGTCCGTAGCCGGTCAGGGCGATGAGGGTGGGCTGGGCCGCTCCTGACTCCCGCCGGATCTGCGCGGCGACTTCGTAGCCGTCGATGCCGGGCAGGCCGATGTCGAGGAGCACCACTTCCGGGCGGTAGTCGCTTGCCACCTGCACGGCGGCCTGGCCGTGATGCGCGATGCGGACCCGGTAGCCCCAGATCTGGATCAGCTCCGCCAGGGTCTCCGCGGAGTCGACGTTGTCCTCGACGATCAGGATCCGCAGCGT
>JAJFMS010000864.1 GCA_020696885.1 Armatimonadota bacterium
CCGGAGAACTCGCTGACCTCGCGGGTGATGGTGAACCGCGTCTGGCAGCACCTGTTCGGCCGCGGCATCGTCCCCACCCCCAGCGACTTCGGCGTCCGCGGTGAGTCCCCGACGCACCTGGGGCTGATGGACTGGCTTGCAGTTAGCTTCGCTAGGGGAAATGGCGCCTCCGGCGCGGGAAACGGGGAAATGGGGAAACGCGGAAATGCCGGCGGCGGGGCTCCCATTTCCTCAGTCCCCAATTTCCCCATTTCCTCCCCCTGGTCCGTGAAGGGACTGATCCGCACGATCGTGCTCTCCAACACGTACAAGCAGTCCAGCCAGGGCTCTGCCGCGGCGCTTGCTGCCGATCCGGACAACGAGCTGTTCTCCCGGATGAACCGGAAGCGCCTGGAGGGCGAAGCGATCCGCGACTCCGTGCTGGCGATCAGCGGGCGGCTGAACCCGAAGCTCGGCGGACCCGGCGTATTCCCGCCGATCCCGGTGGAGGCGCTGCCGCCCAAGGCCTCGGTCTGGCCGGTGAGTAAGAACGCCGCGGACCAGACCCGCCGCAGCCTCTACACGTTTGTGCGCCGGAACCTGCAGTTCCCCGCGCTGGAGGTGTTCGACGCGCCGGATACGAACGCAAGCTGTGCCCGGCGGGAGGTGACCACCTCCGCGCCCCAGGCCCTGAGCCTGCTGAACGCGCCGGAGATGGCCGAGAGCGCGCGGGCGGTGGCGGCGCGGGTGGTACGGGAAGCCCCGGATGCGGCGGGCCGGATCCCGCTAGCCTACCGGTTAACTCTTGGGCGGAGCCCCACCGCCGCGGAGCAGGACCTGGCAGCCGGCTTCCTCGAGAAGCAGACCGGATTGCTGGGGACCGGAGCGAAGGCGGATGCCGCGACCACGGACGCCCTGGCCGATTTCTGCCTGGCGCTCATGAATTTGAATGAGTTCGTGTACCTAGATTAACCGTGAGCTGGGCGACGCACTACATGCAGCAGCTTCGGGAGGGGAAGACGGTCTCCTTCCGCCCGCGGGGGCAGTCGATGCGCGGCAAGATCGAGTCCGGGCAGCTCTGCACGGTCGAGCCGGTGGAACCGGTCGCTCTCGCGGTAGGCGACATCGTGCTGTGCAAGGTGAACGGTCGTCACTACCTGCACCTGGTGAAGGCGATCGACGGGGAGCGGTTCCTGATCGGCAACAACCGCGGACGCACCAACGGCTGGGTGGGTCCCAACGCGATTTTCGGACGGTGTATCGAGGTGAAGTAGCGATGTCGAAGGACCCCAACCTATTATCCCGGCGCGCACTCCTCGAACGCAGCGGGCGACTGCTCGGAGCCGGTGCCGTCTGCAGCGCCATCTCCGCGAGCGGGGGTGAGGCGCAGCAGGCCGTGCCGAAGTACCTTTCCGCCGAGGCCACGGTCCCGGCCTACACGCTGCCCGACCTGCTGACCCGCCCGGACGGGACGAAGATCTCCGGCTACCGGGAGTGGGCGGAGCACCGCAAGGTGGTCCTGGAGTTGTTCCGCACGCACGTGTACGGCCGCTCACCGCGTGGACCGGAGCATTCCGAGCGCAAGGTCGTGCAATCCGATGCCAAAGCGCTGGACGGAACGGCAACTCTCAAGCGCGTGCTGCTCGGCTGCGGAGAAGACGACCGCCACCACCAGTTCGAGCTGACGCTCTTCCTCCCCAACAGCCGCCGGCCGGCGCCGGTATTTCTCCTCCTGAACAACCGTCCACCGGAGAACACGGATCCCACCCGGAAGATGAAGTCCGGCTTCTGGCCGGTGGAAGAGGTGCTGGCGCGCGGCTACGGGATCGCGGCGATCCAGGTGAGCGAAGTGGCTCCGGACAAGCCGGACCGTTTCCGCGACGGCGTGATCAAGCTGATGGAAGGGGACCGCACCGAGCGGCCCCCCGACGCCTGGAAGGCGATCTCTGCATGGGCCTGGGGCGCCAGCCGCGCCCTCGACTACATGCAGCTCGATCCGGACGTCGACGGCAAGCACGTGGCGGTGCTCGGGCACTCGCGGGGTGGGAAGGCCGCTCTCTGGGCCGGCGCACAGGACGAGCGGTTCGCGCTCACCATCTCGAACGACTCCGGCTGCACCGGCGCCGCGCTCTCACGGCGGATGGTTGGGGAGTCGGTGAAGCAGATCAACACCGGTTTCCCGCATTGGTTCTGCGACAATTATCGCAAGTACAATGACCGGGAGGCAGAGCTGCCGATCGACCAGCACCAACTGATCGCGCTCATGGCGCCGCGGGCGGTGTACGTGGCGAGTGCGGCTGAGGACCTCTGGGCGGACCCGAAGGGCGAATACCTGGCGCTTGCGCACGCTTCTCGGGTCTATCACCTCTACCGGCAGTCCGGCTTTCTACCGGACGCGATGCCCGGCGTGGAGAAGCCGGAGATCTCGGGGCCTCAGGCCTATCACATCCGTAGCGGCATCCACAACCTGACGCCCTACGACTGGCAGCGCTACATGGATTTTGCCGACCGCCTGCACTGGAATGCGTGAGAGGAGCCTGAACATGAAGCGATGCTGCGGCCCGAACGGGCCGGATACCCTCGTCCCCACCAGCCGGCGGGAGCTTCTGTCCCGGGCCGGTTTCGGCTTCGGCTCCCTGGCGCTGGCCTCGCTGCTCGCGCAGGACGATGCCCGCGCGGCGGCCCCCAATCCGCTCACGCCCAAGACGCCGCACTTCACGGGCCAAGCGAAGGCGGTGATCTTCCTCTTCATGTCCGGCGGTCCCAGCCACCTGGAGACGTTCGATCCCAAGCCGGACCTCCAGCGCATGCACGGCGAGCCGCTGCCGGCCAGCTTCGGCGCCGTGAAGACCCGCAGGGGCGTGGAGAAGAACCGCCTGCTCGGCACGAAGCGCACCTTTGCGAAGTATGGTCAGTCCGGCACGGAGGTCTCCGACTTCCTCCCCCACCTCGCCACCGTAGTAGACGACATGGCGGTGCTGCGCGGCTGCTACGGGGACAGCGTCACCCACCCCGAGTCGGTGTACCTGATGAACACCGGCTCCATCCAGATGGGCCGGCCGAGCATGGGCGCGTGGGTCAGCTACGGGCTGGGCACCGAGAACCAGAACATGCCGGCGTTCCTCTGCATGCCGGACCCCGGCGGCTACGTGAAGGGCGGCGCCCCCTCCT
>JAJFMS010000865.1 GCA_020696885.1 Armatimonadota bacterium
GGGTTCCAGGTGAGCCCCAGCCGCGCCACCAGCGACTGCGAGATCTCCAGCCACGGCGCCTCCGGGTAGGCGAGGACGTGGGTGTTGTAGCAGCCCACGGCGCCGTTGAACTTGCCCAGGTACTCGGAGGCCGCCACGTGCCGGAGCTGTCGCTCCCAGCGCGCCACGAACACCGCCAGCTCCTTCCCCAGGGTGGAGGGGCTCGCCGTCTGGCCGTGAGTGCGGGAGAGGAGGGGGACCGACCGGTTCGTCTCCGCCAGCGCCGCCACCTGGTCCACCAACTGGCGGGCCCTGGGGAGCCACTGCTGCTCCACGGCCTCCTTCAGCATCATGCCATAGGCCAGGTTGTTGATGTCCTCGGAGGTGCAGCAGAAGTGGATGAACCCCTCCACGTCCGCCAGCGAGGTCTCCCGCAGCCGCTCCCGGATGTAGTATTCCACCGCCTTCACGTCGTGCCGGGTGGTGCTCTCGATCTCCTTCACCCGCTGCGCCGCCGCCTCGTCCAGCTCCGCCATCCAGCCGGTGACGAACGCTCGCTCCGCTTCCGTAAACGCGCGCACGCCGCCGATCTCGGGGCGCTCGGACATCTCCAGCAGCCAGTGGAGCTCCACGATGACGCGGTAGCGAATGAGCGCGTACTCGGAGAAGTACTCGGAGAGCGGTGCGACGGCGGCTTCATACCGGCCGTCCAGCGGGGAGATGGATCGGAGGGACATGGGATTTTCGACTTACGCGTTGGGATTGATGATTGCGGCTCCGGGCCGAGTGGCTCCGTGCGCCTCAATTATGCCCCACGCAACCAAGGGAAGTGCGAGGTACGAAGTGCGAATGACGAGTAGGGTGCCTCCATCCCCTCCGCCCGCCTGTCATCGCGAAGCGCCCACCGTCGCTCCGGATACCCACCGCGCTTCCGTGGCGCTGTGGCGATCCCGAAGGTTGCGCAGTACTCAGCCCGGCCCTGCGGCGTCTGGCAGGATCCGTCCACGGTCGGGATGGCCACGGGGCAAAAGACGCCCCTCGCCATGACAGTTCTTTTTGTTGCCCGGCAGAATCCCCAACACCCAACACCCAACACCCGGGTGCCCCCAGGGCGATCCCAACACCCAATCCGAGGTAGGGAGAAGTTGCTCGGATCTCGAACGTCCTTCCGTTACAGGCGCTGGCTACTCGTGCGCCTGCTCCCTTCGGAGTGACTGTTCCCGCTTCCAAGCCCGCAAGATGGTCCATCCTCAGCTTTCCGTACGGTTTAAACGGTCCGCCTTTGCGTGGCTGGCGGCAGCGGCGTTCCTGCTCCCCGGGGCGCAACCCGGCCATGCCGCAGGCCAGGATGCGCAGCCCGGCGATCCGCTGGGCCAGCGCGTGGTGCTGATCCAGGGTACGAAGGTGGAAGTTGAGCCCGATCCGGCGCATCACCACCCCACCGATGCCGAGCGGAAAGCCCGGCTCAAGCAGCTCGCCACGCTCAGCCTTGAGCAGTTGATGGAGCTGGAGATCGTTCCGATCAACGTGCTGGGGGGACACACGCACCCCACCGGGCAGTGGATGGTCGGCTACCGGTACATGTACGCGAACATGGCCGGCAACCTGAACGGCACCCAGTCCGTAAGCAACGGCCGGTTGCTGCGCCGCTACCTGGATGTGCCCACCAGCATGGAGATGGAGATGCACATGCTGGAGGCGATGTACGCCCCCAGCGAGCGCCTGACCCTGATGCTGATGGCGCCGTACTCCCGCATGTGGATGGAGCGCGAGTCCCTGCTCCCCGGCGGTCACAACCACGGCGGTGGCGGCAGCGGAGGTCCCCTCGGGATTCAGGCGCCGGGCGGCGCGAAGGCGCAGAGCCGGTTCCAAACGCGCAGCGCCGGCTGGGGTGATCTCACCTTCATGAGCCTCTATACTTTAAGAGGCGACGCAGGCGCGCCGCACCGGGTGCTGCTGAACAGCGGGTTCAGCGCGCCGACCGGGTCCATCAACCAGACCCACCGCGGCGGCGGCCGGCACGACTACATGATGCAGCTCGGCTCCGGCACGTTCGACCTGATGCCCGGCCTCACCTACCTGGGCGAAACGCGCGATTGGAGCTGGGGCGGTCAGGTGATGGGCACGGTCCGTCTCGGCACCAACGAGAACGGCTACCGGCTTGGGAACCGGCTGCGGCTCAACGCCTGGGGCAGCTACCGGCTCACCGATTGGGTCGCGCCGTCGCTGCGTCTGGAAGGGCAGCGGTGGGGCCGCATCCAGGGGAGCGACTTCACCCTGGATCCGCTGGTGGATCCGACGTTCGACCCGAACAACTACGGCGGAGAACGCATCGATCTGCTGCTGGGGGTGAACCTGTACGCACCGCGCGGAAAATGGAAGGGCATGCGCCTCTCGATCGAAGGCGGCGTCCCGATTTATCAATCGTTGAACGGGCCGCAGCTCGAAACGGATTGGATGCTTGGGTTCTCGTTGAGCTACACCCGTTAGATCGATGCACCGTCCTGATGAACACCGCACGATCTCGGTCAGCTCGGATGAAGGGTGGTTGATGGCAGGCAGACGGCAAGAAGTGAATAGCCCCCTCTGCAGGTCCGCAGCCTCTATTCGGCGATGGGTCCGTCTGTTCGCGTTCGCCCTGGCGCTGCTGGCGGCGGCGCATCCCGGCACCCAGGCCGGCGCGGCGGACACCCAGGAGTATGAGTACAAGGCGCTCTACCTCACCCACTTCATCAAGTTCGTGGAGTGGCCGGCCCAGCGGCTGAGCCCTTCCAGCCCTTCGATCCAGGTATGCGTGGCCGGCAAGGACGCCTACCGCGCGATGTTCGACACGATCAACGGCCAGCAAGCAAAGGGCAAGACGATCGTCGTCATCCAGTATTCCGGACCCCAGGACCTCTCCCGCTCCCAGCTCCTGTTCGTCGCCGCCTCCGAGCGGGCGCGCCTGGCGCCGGTGCTGGAAAATGCGCGAGCGGCGGGCGTGCTCACCGTGGGGGAGACGCCGGGCTTTGCGCGCGAAACGGGGATCATCGGGTTCCGCGTTGAGAGCAACAAGCTCCGGTTCGATATCAACCCCCAGGCTGCCGAGAAGTCCGGCCTCACGCTTAGTGCGCAGCTCCTCAAGCTGGCCCGGCTCGTGCAGTAGCGCGCCGCCGTCGCGACCGTCCCCG
>JAJFMS010000866.1 GCA_020696885.1 Armatimonadota bacterium
GAATGATGGGGTCTGGGAACTGCCCGGCACCGCAACTGCCAAGCTGTTATGTTGAGCTACTATCGCCGGATGCGCGCGCGGCTGGGTCCCCCGGGCGCCATTACGGCGACCGCCCATCGGCTGGTGCGGATCTACTCCCATCTGGTCACCACGCGCGAGGCCTATGAGGCCGAGGAGCAACGGCACCAACAGCGCCGCGAGGCCCGCCTCAAACGGGAAGCCACCGCCCTGGGCTTCACCCTGACCCCGACCGCGGCGGCCGCCTGGAGGCCTGCCACGCCCTCGCGCTGGTGCCTAAACCGGGGGCTTAGGAGCCAGTACCAGCCCCGGTACGGCGTATGTGTCGCCTGCGAAACATCTCCCATCGGGCTCGGAACGGCACGTCCGTGCGTGGGAGCGTCATCGCCACCGCTGGCGCGCAGGGGATATCACGCGCGGGTCCGGGATCCTTCCCGCTGGTCAGGATGACATGATTCGGGGACCGTGGCGTACGCGCTGTGGAGCACGGCTCGTCGGCGATACCTGCACCGGGTCTCTCACTTGACGCTCGAAACCATTCCGGCTACACTCGCTTTGTAATGACAAGTTCTTGGCGAGTTGCGGGGCGCGGCGATTCGTGCCCGGAGTAGTCGGATGGCCACCCCACGAAATTCGAAGCGGCTGCTGTTCGTGAGCATCTTCGCGCTCGTGTTCACCGTCGGCGGCATCGGCGCCACCGCCTACTCCTGGCTTAGCACCCGCGCCACCCGCTGGGGCGACTCGCTCATCGTGGGACCCAGGTTCAGCGGGGACTTCGGTAGCGGCGCCAGGAAGATCCGGGTGTCCTGGGAAGAGGGGGCTCCCGTGGTCGACGCGCCCTCCTGGAAGGGCCGGGGGCCGATCACCATGACCTTCATCTGGGGCTTCACGGTCTACCACCTGCCGCCGGGGACCCTGTCCGGCAGCACTTCCCCGCGGTGATCCCGGATTATTCACCACAAAGACACGAAGACACAAAGAAGAGAGACGAAGGCCTTCGTGCAGAGTGCGTTTGAGCTTGCAGCGCTGACTGAGGCTCCGCGGAAGGGCTTATTGGACCAATCTTAGTGTCCTGGCGTCTTTGTGGTGAATAATCCGGGATCACCACAGTTAGCCCGATGAAGGAGCGCCCCGCAGGGTTGCGCACGGCGGAGTTTGATAAACTGTTTGCATGTAGTGACCGGTGACGAAGTGGGTGAGCGGGATGAGTGACGTGTGGGAATGCGGGGTTTGCGGCCGGGACAACCCGGAGCGACAGACGGTGTGCATCCTTTGCGAGAGCCCCCGGGGCGGCGAGAGCGACGGCGAGGCCGCTGCGGAGCGCGAAGCGGCCCTGGCTGCGGAGATGATCCAGGCTGCGGAAGCGGAGTTCTCCCGGCAGATGGGCGTGGCGATCAGTCTCAAGATCCTCGGCAGGCCGCAGCCGGCGACCGTTGCGGAAGCGGAAGCGCTGATCCGCGAGACCCGCTTACAGATCCAGGAGCAGCAGACCGAGCAAGAGGAGCGTTAATGCATCGTTTATGCACGTTTCATCCGGCGCACATCGCGCGTTAACCTCGGGTTAATCCAGGGAGCATACGCTTTACTTACGGGCTCAGTGTCATTCGAGCCCGGGAAGGAAAGCGGCCATGGGTTCCGGCATTCGTAGTCTCTTCGGATTCTGCCTCCGCTCCTCGCTTGGCGCGATGCCTCGCCGGCTGCGCACCGTGTCGGCGTCCGGCGCGCTCCTCGTCGGGGCCGCGCTCGGGTCTCCGCTCCGGCCCGCGATTGTGAGCGGGGAGTCGATGACCCCCACGCTGCGCTCGGGACAAGTCATTCTCTGCTCCCGCGACGGCCGGTCGGAAGAGCTCCATCGCGGGGACGTGATCCTCTTCCGCCGCGACGGGGAAGTCTGCGTGAAGCGGGTATTCGCCCTGGGCGGAGACCGGTTCTGGCAAACCCAGGGCTTCACCGCCCGCGGCAATGTCCCTTCGCTCCTGGCCGTGGGGATGCGGGTGACCGCCTGGCGGCAGCGCTATCCGCGGTTCCGCTTCCAGCAGGTCACCGTTCCCGAGGGAACGGTGTACGTAGTGGGAGACGGCCTCTCCTCTGTTGACAGCCGCGCCTGGGGAGCGGTGCCGAGCGAGCACGTGCTGGGCCGGGTGGTATTCCCGGCTCTTGACCGTGAGCCGGCGGACCGTGAGCCGGCTGTGTGGACCAGCCTGCCGCCTCGCCCTGCGCGATCCTGAGAAACAGCGGTAGCGATCAATGGAAGTCCAACGTCCCTTGCTTCGCGCCGTGGGCATCCTGGCTGCGGCGTGCCTGCCGGTGCTGTTGCTGCTGCTGGCCCGCGCGAGCGCGGCTCCGAATCGTCCGGAGGTTAGCGCCGGTCCACTACCGTTTCTAGCAAGCAGCACCCCCCGGACTGTCTCAAGGTGGGCGCCTCGCCGATAATCTGGTTCGGGAGCCGGGGATCGCCTCCCGCGCGCCTTCGGATCGATCGGCGATCCCTCTTTCGTGACGGTCAGGGGAACTGTGGAGCAACGACTGAGTCTCGATGCCGATCTATCGGCCGTCCGAAGTCTTCGCCAAACGCTGCTGCGACTCTGCCAGGAGGTCCGGGCGGACGACGAGGCCGCGGGTGACTTTGCGCTAGCGGTGAGCGAAGCGTTTGCCAACGCCGTCCGGCATGGGGTGCGCAACGCCGCCGGGCAGGTGGAAGTGGCTCTCTGGGTGGATGGCGAGTGCGCGCGGGTAACCCTGCGCTATCCGGGGGAGCCGTTCCCCCTGGACAAACCCACCTTACCGGATCCGGCCTCCACCGGCGGTCGCGGGCGCTACCTGATGAGCGTGCTGGCGGACGCGGTGGACTACCGCTTCGTGGACGGCATCACCCGGATGGAGCTGGTGAAGCACTGGCGCTGAGCGGGAGCCTTCCGAGGTTTGCTAACTTCCACAAACCCAGCCAGATGGGCGTAGCATAGCAGGGGCACCCGCTATGCTACGGCTCTTTAGAAAGCTCCCCGAAACTAGCAAGCCTGATCAGGCTGGGAGCCGCAGGGTCACGCGCGTCCCGTCGTCAGGCGAGGAATCGATCGTCACGCGGCCGCGGTGCACACGCGCGATCCGATCCACCAGCGCCAGGCCCAGGC
>JAJFMS010000867.1 GCA_020696885.1 Armatimonadota bacterium
CGTCGAACGTGGGGCGACCCTGCCGGCAGACCATTACGGCCTAGCGGGCAGGGTAGATCCATGTGGTGCCACACCTGGTCAGGCGACACGTTCGCTGTGGGGTTCGCGCGACGTTCCGCCGACGGGGTCGGAGCACAGTGGGCGGCGTCGGTGGGGAAGCTCGGATCGGGAGGCGGCCGGGGTTACTCGGCGGCTGGCGCGGCAGCTCGACGCCGGCCACGGGGCTTGGGGGCGACCGCTTCGATGCCGCGATAGAACGCCAGCTCATCCCAGCCGGGCTGGACCTGTTGAATTTCTTGTGCCGTCCACTTGGCGGCGGCCAACTGCTTCTCGAGCTTCTCTTCCAGAATCCGGATGCTGCCTGTCCCGGCGCGGAGCTGGCGCAGCTCCTGGCGCAGCACGGCCTGGCGCTGCTTCAATGCTTCCAACTCGCGCTGCAGCGCGTCCACATCAGCAACGGCTCGTCGTCGTCCTCTTGGCATCGGTGGTCTCCTTCAAATCTGTCGGCGGTTACTCGGTATGAGTGCTCGTTATCGGCGGCAAATACACCAGCGCCAGCTCCGTTTCATCTTCTAGAGCTGCCATTCCTGCCACGTTCGTGCTTGCGAATGCGCTGAACTGACGCAACTGGAGCGAAGCGACATGATTAGGATATCTCGCCGGCAGCGGGACGTCCGTAGTGCCACCAGCCGAATGGAAAGCTGGAACATGGCCAATTCCTACCTCGCCGCTATTTGATCTTACACGCCAATCCTGCAGGTTCGCCGGTTTTTTTCATTGCGGCGCGTAGATTTACGCGTGGATCTACTCGTCTTTGTAGTTGCAAAGCAGGTTACTGGAATCAGACACAATGAGGGGGCGCTGGTTGTAAACGGTGTTCACTACGTCAGCAGGGATGGGCCCCAGAAAGGTGAACAGCGCGCCATCGAAAAGCGGGATGATCGCTGAGCAACCGGACAGCCAGCAGGTGCCAAAGCGCAGTCCCGGTGGGTTTGACGCCAAAACGGCCCTGGGTAAGCCACCTCAGGATCGATGCCGGAGGGCTTCACCCGCCGAGACTTCACAGGCCTCTACCGATGAGCAGCGAATCAGTTCCAGCGCGGTCCATGGCGGCGAGTGCCGCGGGTGTCGAGCCGCGGGCGGACTGCCCGGTGTGCCGGGCGCTCAGCTCCCACTCGTTCCTTTCCCGCGCTGCTACTGCCGCGCGGGATCCCGCGCGGGGCGCCGTTCGTTTCTTTCGCTGCGGTGGGTGCGGCTTGCGGTTCCAGGATCTGGACGCTACTGAGGACGGATCCATCTACGCGGAAGTGGAGTTTCCCCGGGAAGGCGCTGGCGCGAAGAAGCCGCCGCAGCGGGTAACGGCGGCCTGGGCCTTGTTCGACGCCGCGATTCTAGGCCGGTTTGAAACGCTGACGCCGGGCCGCCGGCTGCTGGATATCGGCAGCGGGGACGGGCGGTTCCTGGCGGCTGCCGCCCGGCGGGGGTTCGACGCCACCGGGGTGGATGTCTCCCCCATCATGGCGGCCATGGCGCAGGCCGCGGCGGGCGTGCCGGTGCTGTCTGGCTCGCTGCCGGACCTGGCGCTCCCAGCGCAGTCGTTCGACGTCGTCAACCTGGACCTCGTGCTGATGTACGTGCCGGAGCCGGTGCCGCTGCTCCAGGAAGTGACCCGGCTGCTGGCGCCGGGTGGGATCTGCCGCATCCGTGAGTTCTTCGGCGACAGCCTCCTCCCCCGGCTGTCCCGCGACCGCTGGTGGTTCTTCGCGGACACCACGCTGCGCGTCTACACCCGCCCGGCTGTGCGGACGCTCGCGGAGCGCTCCGGCCTCCGGATCGAGCAGACGGTTGCCGGCACGGAGATGAGCTTTGCGTCTTACCGGACACGGATGTTCCAGAAGTCGCCCCGCCAGGGACAGCTCAGCCCGGCCACGTACTGCGTTAAGAAGCTGCGCCTCGGCGGCACTCCCCTGGTGGCGGATTGCGCCTACTATCTCCGGAAGCCGGCCGGCTTCCCTGATGTTCCGTAGCCCGAGCCGGACCGTCCTCAAGCTGCCATTTCCGGACTGGCTCAACGCCGGCCGGGACGACTGGTTGCTTTTCCCAGCCCGCACTGGGGAGAGCAACCGGTGGAGGTCCAGGGCGCGCTCGGCAGGCTGCTCCTCCGCGTGACTCATACGATCCGGCTTGCCACGCAGAATCGAAACGGGCACCAGGAATTCCCTGGTGCCCGTTTCGCGTCAACCCGGAGCGCCCGGTTACTCGGGGTTCGCCTGGCTCTTGAACTGGAGGATCTGCTCGCCCAGCTCCTTCATCCGTGCGCTGTCCAGCCGCTTCTGCGCGTCCGGCAGCATCTCTTCTTCTTCCTCCTCGATGTGGTGCTGCACGTTCTCGCACAGCACCGTCATCTTCGCGCGGTAGCACGGGTCTTCCGGCGTCATCGCGCGGAGCTCGGCGATGAGGAGGTCCACCACGTGGTGCTCTTCATACGCCTCGTCCAGGAGCTCGGAACCCTCGTCGTCGGCGACTTTGCGGACGGCCGGATAGAAGATCTCTTCCTCGGCCTTGGTGTGGACCTCCAACTCGTGGAAGATCTGCTCCGCCAGCTTGGCACGCGTCTTGATCGCACCGTCACCGGTCTCGGCGAACTGCTTGAACAGGTCCTCGACCGCCCGGTGATCCTTCTTCAATATCTGAACTGCATCAGTAGTGGTTTGCGTCTTCGTTGCCATCCGTCTCTCCGCGGGTCGCTCACCGGACCCGACAGGCAGCTTTTACCCGTCAGTCGCCCTGGGTGAACGCATTCCGGTGACAGAAGGTGGCAATGGTGTTGGGATCGACCGGGGGCACCCGGGTGTTGGGTGATGGATGATGGGGAATCGGGCTCTTCGCTAGGGTGTGGACGGTGGTGCCGGGTCGGCGATGTCGCCGGCGGAGGCCGGTACCGGGAGACTGGGCCGCTGTGTCCGGCCCTTGACCAGCCGGACATTAGCGATCGGGAAGCAGAGCACCGATCCGTCCGCGGCCCGCATCCGGCACCACCGGTCGTTCACCGCTTCGAGCGTTCCACGGTCCGTATGCTCGGCGCCGGCGGCGTTCGAGCGCAGCTCCACCACGGTTCCAACAAGATCCTGCAGCAGCTCTTCCATTCT